>JAYVBW010000537.1:0-2936 GCA_043750255.1 Pirellula sp. | reverse complement strand
TCGTTGCTCAATCCTTGCGCAAATCGCTCCTAGTGTCCATCATCGTGAAACAACGTTTGACGCCCGTCTCCGCAAGTCACCAAATGATATATCGCACCGAGATACTGAAGCCGAGGAAGACGCGGCATACTACTAGCCCTATTTTTCAGTGACGTTTCATATCAACAAACGCAAGCCTACCGTGCAGCAGATGCCTACGCAATCCCGAATCCCAAGTCTGACCCAACAAGTCTTCCTGCCCTACCAAGTCTTCCCCAAGTCTTGACCCCATTACTTGAACAAATAATTGTATCGAAGTCGCTGATCAGCCGCTTCCTGATGGTGGCACTACTCCAGCGTCTCGATGAATGCGGACGGTAGGCCGCTTGGGAGTGAGTCGGGGTTTTTTTGGTCACAGTTGGCAATTTCCTGGGGCATTCCGTATTGCTATGGAGTGGAAAGTAGATTTTAGGACGCATCTTAGATGGATGGCCTCGCGCGATACTCCACAGTTTATGAATTTATCCATGAAAAGCCTCCTCCGTGGGAACAAGCTAAGAATCCTTAAAGTCCAACCAGGAAATGCTTTACGGAGATTTTCAGCCTTCGCCAAAGGCCTTTATTAGGCGATCTCGTTGGATCGATCTATCGATGAAACCGAAGTTGTTTGCAATATCGTTAGAGGAGCAAGTGAGCCGCGATTGGAGAGAGAATAAATTTTGAGGAAACCACGTTTTCTGCGCCTGGATCGGTCTAAACTGAGCACTAAGGATAGTCCAACTTGCAAATGGTTTTAAGTCACGGCAATTATCTATGGATCAACCCGCTACCAGTAAGCAGTCCTCAGATTCAGTTCCGCATTGGGCAGCGCTGAACATTGAGCAGCATTCGCTAGGCGATGCGGAACTGCTGGAGCTCTACCGTTGCTCAGGATCGACTCCGGCCCTTAACGCGATGGTTCGTCGTCACTCTCCGCTGGTTGCATCCGTAATTCGCAGATTGATTTCCAATTCGCAAGACGCCGAGGACGCGTTTCAGGCGACTTTCCTAATAATGCTTCTATCGGTAAAAAAAATTCGCAATCCCGATTCGCTTGGCGCTTGGCTCTATGGCGTGGCGTACCGAACAGCAAAACGAATGCGAAGTTTGCGACGGAAAAGCGATGAAAAGGTGATACTTCAATCAACACTTGGCATCGACCTGGACTCGTCGTATTCACCCATGGAAGAGCCGCTAGTGATCATCGCTCGGGAATTGCAACTTGAGGCGATGGACGACGAACTGTCGAAACTGCCGAAACAACTTCGCGAAGCACTCATCGAGCATTACCTGGGCGGAAACTCGGTTCCGGAGATCGCTCGGTGCTTGAACTTGAGTGTTACGGCAGTCGAGGGGAGGCTAAAACGTGGTCGCAAAGCGTTGCGTCTGCGTTTGGCGATGCGGGGTGTCAGCTTTTCTGTGGTGGCTGCGGCATGCATTCGTTTTCAGCAAGACGTGGAAGGGGCATCAGCCGAGCCATGGAGCAATCGATTTTTGGAGCTTTATGGCAGCGCTGGCGTCGGTCATCCAACGTTAACACAACTGCTCGAAACAAAAACCGTTAGTAAACAATTCTTTAAACTCGTCAAAGGAGAAGTCGTCGTGAATATCTTTTCTCGTTCTACAATCGGTGTAGCAGGTGGCATCCTCGTGCTCTGTGCACTTGGGACAATTGGATTCCTATCCGCATTGGCAAACCAGCAAAGTGGTACGGATCTATCAAGGGGCAATGGGAATTTATCGCAGATATTAAGTGCTGCATCGACCCAAGAATCAGGCAACTTCGTTCTTGCTCAAATAGCCGGCATGGGTGGTGGTGGAATGGGAGGTCCGGGCGGCGGAATAGCACCCGTAGCGAACATGCCTAAGGAACTAGTGGTCCAATGGGAGAAGCCGACATCACCCGCACCCTCATGGGTTAATGACAGCGCGGACGAAAATGAAAGGGAGGATTTGATTCGAAGAAGTCTCAACGATCGAATAGACATCAATAGGAATGAGGCGTCGCTTTCTAGCGTAGTAGCGTTCATAAGCGATGCAACGGGCATTACATTTATTATTGATGCTAGGGCATTGGAAGAGGAAAACACGACACCGGACCAGCCCGTAACTATAACGAGAAAGGATACCAAGGTCCGCGATGTGTTAACACAAATCCTCGAGCCGCTACAGTTAACTTACATAGTTGAACTAGAAGCGATTCGTATTACTTCAAAAAAGACTAGTGCGAACGCAATTCACTACTACGACTTAAGTTACATCTTCTCGAACAATGCCCTTGTATCAGAGTTAACCACTTCCATTGAGGCCATGGTCGACCCTGATCAATGGACGTCTGCGGGCGGCACTAGCTCCTGGGTTACGGTTGGATCTATGCTTGTGATAAGTACCCCACAAAACACACAAATTAAAATCGAGCGCATGCTACGAGCCATCGGCAAACAGTCACCTGCCAATTTGAAACCGCGGGTGTTTCTAGATAAGCCAGCCAGCAAACCGGCTGAGAGCGAAAAGGTCAGCGAAAAACGATGAGAGATAAAATACTACTCGTTCCCAAGCTTCGGTTTGGGAACGCACACTCTGGAAGCTTCGCTTCCCGGTCGCTGAAATCGTACATACGACCATCGGCCTTTGGAACCGCCGCCAACTTTCGGCAGTAGCTGCGGGGTGTCGAAGCAGAGTTCCGGTGACTTTCGTTCTCAAGCTAGCGATGATTTCCGCTTCGATTTGGTCTGTCTTTTCAATCAAACCACACCCGCTAGCAAAGTTCCGAACTTGCAAAGGATTGGCAACGGCACATGCGATATCGTGCTCTTGAAGGATTTCGACCAAGAGCCGTTCGTAACCGCCAGTGGCTTCTATTCCGACGAGTGTTGTCTTCTTGGATCGAGCAATGGATCTGGCAAATGCTTGCAGCC
>JAYVBW010000536.1:0-5738 GCA_043750255.1 Pirellula sp. | reverse complement strand
TGTCGCTTGGTGGATGCGTCTGCTCTGCCAAAACATTGGTACACGTGCCAATAGGGAAGACTTAGAGGTCGGTAAGTTTTTCCAAGGTCGATATCGAGCCTTGCGGATTTTGGACGAGGAAACGTTGCTCGCTTGTGCTGCATATGTGGATTTGAACCCGATCCGTGTAGCAATGGCAGAAACACTCGAATCAAGCGAATACACGTCGGTGCAACGTAGGATTCAGGCCTTGCAGGGGACAAACGCCGACTCTATTCATGGCCCCTTTAACGATCGACGAGAAGAACGATTCCATTGGGGCTTGTGCGAATCATACTCGAGAACGTTGCAGCAACAAAGGATTCCTGTCGATGCCGAGAGCGGACTATTTGGAGTTGTTAGACGCCAGCGCCAGACAAGTCCGTGCGGACACGACAGGCCATAGTGCCGATACCGCTTAATGCACGGCATCAGAACACACATCCAGGCTTCCTCCTGGCGAAACCCTGCGGTTTCGTCCCTCTTGCGTCCTAAGCTAAGATCGCACCCACCGTCCGCAAGAGATCAAAGTGGAGTGTCCCCATTCACACAGCGAAAGCAATAGGTACACCGTAGACACGCCGAGGATGCTTACAAAATCTCTCCAAAGTAAGGAAGGTGTTTGTGGCCCATCGGAGATCGTAATAGCTTGGCCGACTAACTGCATTGCCATCTGCGACTTGTTGTCATCGTCACATTGGATATCCAGAATGGGCTGGTCCGCCGTGAGGCACTGGCCGATTTTGCAATGCATTTTTAGACCTACTGAAAAATCGATGGTTTGGCCCGCTACCTTCCTGCCGCCACCCATAGCGATGATGGCTTGGCCGAGGAGCTGTCCGTCGATAGCTTGGATGTAGCCAGCGGATTTGGCAAGGAATGGTCTGCATTGGCCAATGGGTCGTACAGCACTGATCGAGCCACTTTGAGCGTGAACCATGCGTTCGAAGCGATCCATAGCAGCCCCGTTGTCGAGAAGTTTTCCCAAGCGGCTTCGAGCATCGTCGAGCAGTGCTTCGCGTTTTGTGCTCAAGAGCAATCGGGCAGCAAGTTCGATGGTGAGTTCACGAACGTCGTTGGGGCCACCGCCTTGAAGTACGGCGATAGACTCGTTGACTTCGCACGCATTGCCCACCATGTCACCAAGCGGTTGAGTCATATCGGTAATGAGTGCTGTCGTGAGTACCCCTGCGTTTTTTCCTACTCGTATCAAGGAGGCTGCAAGTTCTTCGGCAAGTTCTTCGGTGGCCAGGAAAGCACCGCTTCCGAACTTGACATCCAATACCAAAGCATCGAGCGACTCGGCGATTTTCTTGGACATGATGCTGGCTGTAATCAACGGTATCGAGGGGACTGTGGCTGTGACGTCTCGAAGGCCATAGAGTTTTTTGTCGGCAGGGACCAGAGTTTCCGTCGCACCTGTTATGACACATCCGACCGTGTCCAGTTGTCGATGGATTTCTGATTCGGTAAGATTGGTCCGAAAGCCTTCGATCGCTTCCAATTTGTCGAGCGTTCCACCCGTGATGCCGAGCCCGCGGCCGCTAATCATGGGGATATGCAAGTCGCAACAGGCCAAGAGCGGCGCCAAAATGAGTGACGTCTTGTCCCCTAGTCCCCCAGTAGAATGCTTGTCAACGCGAGGTCTATCGCCGACTTTGACTAATTTCGACCCGCTCGCAATCATGGAATCGGTAAGGTCCGAAATTTCTCGGTCGGACATTCCATTGAGGTAAATGGCCATAGCCAGAGCCGACATTTGGTAATCTGGAATGATGCCGCGGGCATATCCATCGATCATGAACTTGATTTCATCGCTCGATAATGGCCGCCGATCTCGTTTGTTTGCAATGACGACTGCGGGAATCATGTTGGAATCAACCCAATTCGAAAGAGATGGAGTAAACTGGACAGATCAGAGTAGTGCGGAAGTAATGTGGCCGACCGCGCCGCGACCGTCGCACTGTATCATAACCGATTGAATTTAACCCTATCGGTCCGTACTGCTCTTGAGCCAGGATGAAAAAGTACTGAGTTAGGAATAGGTAATCGAATGTTGTTTTCTGCCAAGTGCCCACAAAACATTATTTTCGCCGCTGCGACTGTTTTCGTGTTGCAAACGATTTTGAATGGCCAGGCTCTCGCTCAAGAGGAAGTCGATACATCTCGATTGAGCTCTGCAAAGGAACAGGCCCGTGGTTTGGCTTTTGCGTTCCAATCGGCAGCGGCCAAAATGATGCCATGCGTGGTTACAGTGCTCGCAAAAAGAGGAGATGTAGATGTGATACTCGACGACCTGGATTTGTTGAATGAAGATTCTTTGGCGGATTTTAATATTGGGTCCGGAGTCATTATCACGGCGGACGGTTTGTGTGTTACCAATCATCACGTCATCAAGGGTTCCAAGGGCATTCGCGTTCGCATGGCCGATGGTCGGGAATTATTGGGAAAGGACGTCCTTTCAGACCCTTCTAGCGATATCGCAATATTTCGCATCACAACCAAAGAGCCACTTTCCGCAGCCGCGATCGGAAATTCGGATGCTTTGTCGATCGGGGACTGGGTGATGACTATCGGTAGTCCGTTTGCCCTGGATCAAACGGTAAGCGTAGGAATTATTAGCAGCCAAGGACGAACGATTCGTGGATTGTTGGAAGGACAATTATTGCAGACGGATGCGACTATCAATCCCGGCAATTCGGGTGGTGCATTGCTCGATCTAAATGGCGAACTTGTAGGAATCAATACCGCCATCCCGACGACAAGTGGTCAATTTCAGGGAATTGGCTTCGCAATCCCTATGAGACGCGTGCAATGGATCACTAGCGAACTAATTGAGTTTAAGAGGGTCCGTCGCGCGAAACTTGGGGTTAGGGTAGAGTCCATTCCTCAAACCTTAGCTGAGGAACTCAAAATACCGGTCCGTGGTGGCGTCCAGCTAACCAAAATCACTGCGAACTCGCCAGCAACTAGAGCGGGAATGGAGATTGGGGACGTTATTCTGGAGCTGGGCGGCCAGAAAGTTTTCACACCCGCGGATTTTCTGAGTTTAGTGGAACAACTACCGGCCGACCGTGCTTATCCGATCAAATTCTTGCGAGATGGAATGTTGCAGACGCTGGAGATTCAGCCCGTGGTGAAAGAGGAATAGATAGAAAGGCATTGAAAACGATAGACAACGGATTTGTCGCGTGGGGTGGAGCTGGGTTGTTTGGTTCGGTTGGGAAAAATGGGAAAAATGGGAAATTCTTTACAGAAGTTCTTCCCTGGCAATTTCACCAGGCTAGAATCGTTACCCATAGGTTGGGACTGGGCGGAAATGATTTGCGCCTCGCCGAGCGGTTTCTAATACTTCCCTGCATTCCACCTACTTTGATCAGCAACGTTGAATTACTTCCCGCTACATCTTGTTTGTGGTGGATATCAGGTAAGTGAGTGAGCGGCCGAGCGGCCCAATTTTTTTAATTTGTCGAGGAGATCACAATGAAGTTTTGCCCAGGTTTTGCCCTAGGGTTGGCTACGATGTTATTTGGGGCCGGTAGTGTTTTTGCAGGTGATTGCGGTTGCGGCAATGCAACCGGTTCCGGAAGCGTTGTTAGCGGTAGTGTTGTTGGTGGCGGCAATGCAGGCGGCTGCGGCGATCAAATAAGCTACGTTGAAAAGACCATCATGGTCCCAACGCAAGCTACCGAAATGCGAACGGTCAACAAGACCGCTTATAGGTCCGAACCGCGGACTCGGACTTACACCGTAACTCGTCAAGTGCCACGCACTGAGACCAAAACCAGCACAGCGACTGTGATGGTTCCAAAACAAGAAACAAAGCAAGTCACTTACACGGTGAACAATGCAGTTTCGAGCCAAGTCGAAGAATCCTACCAAGTCAACGTTCCGAAGACCGTGACGGAAGAAGTTCCGTATACCGCTAACGAAACGATTTACACCGATACTGTAAAGAGCTACACAGTTCAAGTTCCATCGACTGTCGTTGAGCAACAAACGTATCAAGTTGCTGTTTGCAAAACAATTCCAGAAGTACAGTCGTACAACGTTCAAGTCGCTTCGACTGTCCAAGAAGTACAGTCCTACACCGTTCAAGTTCCACACTACGTGGATGTCGTTCAGACCTACAACGTAAAGGTTCCTGTAACAACACAGGAACAAGTTCCGTACACGGTCCAAGTTCCAGTTTACACAGACGAACAAGTTTCCTACACGGTTCAAGTTCCTGTCTACACGGACGATGCCGTATCCTATAATGTCAAAGTGCCTTACACCGAACAACGAACTGGCTCGCGCAAAGTTTGCCGTTCGTATCCGGTACAAAGCACTCGAACTGTTACTAGGGATACGGGTTCGTACCAAACCGTAACCGAAGAAGTACCTGTTGCTAACGGATGTGGCGTCGCTGCTTCCTCTGGCTGTGGTTGCGGCGCTCCAGTAGCTTCCTCTGGCTGTGGTTGTGCAGCTCCAGCAGCATCCAATGGATGCGGTTGCGGTCAAGCTGCTCCAGTGATGTCGACCCGTACTGTATGCAAAAAGGTTTGGGTTCCAAACGTTGTGACTGAAGAAGTTCCTGTGACAACCATGCAAAGCCAAATGGTTGACGAGCCGTACACTTTCACGGTTTCTCTATGCCGCGACGAAGTTCGCCAAAGCACAGTCAAAAAGGTAAGCTACACAACCGAGACGCGTCAACGAACCGTCAAGAAGTGCAGCATGACGACCGAGACCAAGTATCGTACCGTCAACAGAGTCTCGTACACGACTGAAGCGCGACAACGTACCGTTAAGCAGTGCCAGATGCAAACGGAAACCCGTCAACGCAACGTTAACAGGACTGTTTATAACACGGAAACCCGTCAACGTACTGTCAACAAACGAGTTACCGAAATGGAAACTCGTACTCGAAACGTCAATAAGTGCGTTATGAACACCGAAGAACGCTCGATGACCGTTAAGGTTCCGAGCGTTGTTCAAAAGCAACTGACTCGTACGGTCAGCAAGGTTGTCTACTCACCAGAAACCCGCACCCGTATGAAGAATGTTGTAACAATGGTTCCTGAAACTAAGACCAAGGACGTCGTTACGTGCACCATGGTTCCAGAACAACGAACCACCCCCTACAACGTAACTGTCTACGACACTGTGAACGAAGAGAAAACACAGACATACAACGTCAGTGTTCCTTACACAGTTACCGAAGAAGTTGCGGTAACCGTCTGCAAGATGGTTCCGCAAACGGTTACTGTTCCAGTATCCGTACCGGCTGCCTCCGGTTGCGGCGGCGGAGCAATCAGCGGCAGTGCTTGCGGCGGCGGATGTGCTCCAGCACCAGCCTCCGGTTGTGGTTGTGCAGCACCTGCTGCTCCAGCATGTGGTTGCCGGTAATTCATTGACCTCGGTTACACGATCTTTATGCTTGCGACTTGTTTAACCCGCGTAGCGGCGGGCGGGTTGCGAGCATTTGGCCGGTGTCGCGGGCAAACTAGTTCAACAACTTCTAAAAAATCTAAAACGGCCCGTGCAAGGTAACTTGCACGGGCCGTTTTTCTTTTGCCGGGCCAAGCTACAATAGACGGCCCCGAAGGCGACCGGCGGATTGATTCTACCTGTGGCACTAACACATTCCAATAACTTCTACTTGTGCCAGCTATGACAACCTCACAGAGACTGACCGACCCGTTTGGCTCCCGCGATACTTTTCGTGCCCCACAAGG
>JAYVBW010000535.1:0-6200 GCA_043750255.1 Pirellula sp. | reverse complement strand
GAAATGGAGTCAATTCAACAATTGCGAGGATTGATGTAGTGCCATTTGATATTTCACCAGCGGGCGAACTGGACCAGCTTCTCAAACTAAATGGCATTGTGAGAACCGACTGTGTAGATTTGCAATGGGCGATCGCCATGCGGAAAGATCTCGGCTAAAACCTGAGCGGCGGTTTCAACCGAAAGGCGTTCAATCACTCCCCGATCAGCATTCAGGTAGGTACACAGTTGAGCGAAACTCCAATCGTTTAGCTCGTAGCCTCGGTCACCAGTGATCTTAAACATCAGTCGGCTTTGATGTACAGTCGCGTACAAGTTGGCTGGCGGAATCCATCGCGTTTGCGAAGCCCCCTCCTCCCGAAATGTTGCCGAATACAAATCATCAAAGGAATCGAATTGCAAATCGGCTGTTTGCAGATAGAGCCTTCGGTATATGTTGGTCATTTGAGTCATCGTCTTCATCTCCTCATTGTCGTCAAGAATTAAGAAAAACCTGAGGATGCACCACCGGTCCTCCCACGCAGGACCAAACGGTCGGATGTAGGAATGCCGGTAGCTAATGCTTCTGCCCAGATTTAACTTAAAAAGAGCGATGCCCAGGTGAACGATTGACCGAGATTAAATAGGTTCGGTGGTGCATCGAACCTAAGTTTGTGATTGTCCATTTTGGTGCGTTGGCACTAGAACGAACGATCATTCGATCGATTCAGAGATTCGGTCCATTTCGCATTGAAAATCGACTTGAGCTCAAAATCGTCGTCATCAATAACAGTATCACAGCAGAAACACGAAGCCACATCGTAGAGGTGGGTCCTAGTTTCATCGATTGCGTCGTCCGGGATTGGTATTCAATCACCGCACTCCGGACAGACGACAAACAAGTTCGAGTGAGCCGTTATTAGAATTCCGGACCATCCTCACCAGCAGGATCCGCTCTGAATTCGAGTTGAACTACGCAGGGCTCGTTAAGGCACAACAATCAATGCATGATGAGCTGCACGCCAGACGGGAACAGTATCGTCGCCAGTTGAATCGGCTGGATCGGCAGATGCCTCGTTTCGGTGAATTGATGAGCCTAAATGCTAATCGGTCGGGAATTAAAGCTGCTATTTCGCAAGTAGAAGGTGACATAATCAAGGTTGAGGAAAATCTCGTAATGCTTGAAAACAAACGCGACCTCAACCTACTCGCTGTATCATGGAGACGCCTTGGCGACATTGGTTGGCTAAGTGCAGGCTGAAGCAACGTTTTTGGAAGGAGCAACAATGTTTACATAGATTGTCCATTGTGTGGATACGGTCTAATTCCTGATCGTCAAAGCCTACGCCCTCCTGACTTTCAAACACAACACAGGATTCAAAAATGAATATTACAAGAATTGGAACACAGCCATCCGCCAAGGGACCAGCGGAATGGTTCACGGGCACGGTTCGAATCGATCCACTCTTCCAGTCGCAGGCTCCGGCACACGCGGTCGGCACCAGTGTGACTTTTGAGCCAGGATCTCGGACGGCATGGCATACGCATCCGTTGGGGCAGACACTGCTAATTACCACTGGTTGTGGGTGGGTCCAGCGCGAGGGCGGTCCGGTTGAGGAGGTCCATCCTGGTGATGTGGTCTGGTTCTCACCGGGCGAGAGGCACTGGCACGGAGCGACTGCAACCACAGCTATGACACATATTGCAATTCAAGAACAACTTGACGGTAAGGCTGTCGACTGGAAGGAACATGTGAGCGACGAGCAATATCGCAAGTGATTCGTTGCATTCCGTCAAGTTGGATAGTATCGCGCATCAAGCAATCCAGCGAAATAAAGGCCGAAGAAGGTCGCGTAGAATGTCAAAGCCATCAAAAACATCATCCCGATTCCATGCAATCCAGCAGTCAGCAATCCACGCCAACCAGATCGGTAAATCAGGTACACTGTGGCACCGAGCGGCCATAATAGAAAGTAGAGCATCTGCAAGATTGGCAGGAAAGAGATTCCTCGAGCCTTCGAATCGTATCGAGCCCAAGAGGTTGCAAGAAGGGCAAAGCACAGAGCGGAGATCAAGTACAGTCCAGCGTGTTCTGGAAATGGAATTTCTAGCCCGCCCGAGATTGCCGACATGACATAGAGTCCAATTGCGCAGTTCTTTGACCAACGGGCGAATTGCAAATTTGTTGCTGGGACGATTTTGATAGATTCTTCAGTCACGAAATACTCCAAGCCAACACGCTTCCCCGCCACTAGCTCGCTTCAGTCTATCCGATCCTGCGGGCGTAGTCTAATCGGCTGGAGCCAATGTCGTTGCCCAGTTGCAGTTCGCGGGTCAAAGTATGCATGTCCATTCAATTCTCCCAAGCGTTGATGTGATGAAAACCACGATGGGAATGGTGTATCAGACATGCGAAAGATCGCAAGATCTCCTACGCCGTTCGTTCAATTCGCCGAATCGCTCTTGGACTTTCTGCTGCGAGCGAAAGTAATGATCGCAACTCCAGCCACAATCACAGCCCCGGCCGCAAAAATGCGCGGGCTGACAGGTTCGTTTAGGAAAAACCAACCCAAGAAAACGGCTACGATGGGATTCACATACGAATAGGTCGCAACGAGGGTTGGTGAAGTATGCTTCATCAGCCATATAAAAGTAGTGAATGTTACTAAAGAGCCCATCAACATCAGATAGATCCACGCCAGAATTGAATTAGAGGAAAAACGGGATGGGTCGAGATGAAAAAATTCGCCGACGATGAGACTTACTAGAATCAGCCAAAGACCACCCAACAGCATCTGCACGGCGGCACCTGAAAATGGATCTGCAGGGTCCTTTGCGTATCGCGTGTACAACGAACCAATGCACCACGAGAGGCAAGCGACAACAAGGCCCAGTACACGATAGCCGTCGAGATGCGTTGCATCGGTTGCTACTAGCGACGGTACAATCAGCACCGACAGTCCTATAAATCCAATTCCTAAGCCAACGAAGGTCAAGCCATTTGGTCTCGCGCCGCGAGTTCCGTCACGAAAGATCTTCAGCACAATCCAATCGGCAATTACGACAAAGAGCGGGTTCAGGGAAAGAATGAGTGTGGTCATTCCCGATGGAACTTCTTGTTGAGCCCAAGACACCAATCCATTGCCACCCAAGAGCAGCAAGGCACCAATTAACATGTTGTCCCAAATCTGGCGTCGATTGATTTTGAACTTTTTCAGCCCGATCAAGATTCCTGCCAGCAATGCTCCGGCAACGATGAATCTTGAACTGGCCATGAGAAACGGTGGCATCGTTTGGACAGCAATCCGGATAGCGAGATAAGTCGATCCCCACACGAGATAAACCGTGGCGAGCGCAAGTCCGACAAGCCAAAACGAAGGCATCCCGATTGTTTTAGGAGACTGTAACGGCCCGGAGGCAGATGGATCGGGAATTTGCCGTTCCGATATGCGATCGATTTTCGGTAACGAATTCAAGGTGTTGAGCTATGTTCGATTAGCGTTGTCAAAACAAATTTTGAATTGAGGACCGACCGAACGTGGACACAAATCGCACAGATTTGGTTCACATCTCGTCCTCGCGATCGCCTCGGTTATTATGGCAGTCATCGGCGGAGCCTTCTAATGTTTTGTTCAGTCTAGTTTTTTGGGGCACCGAGCGCGCACGACCCTGAGTTTACGAAGGGCGTGGTTTTGAAGCGAGACTCGTCCATTCGGTGGGAGGGATGCTTGCAATCGATGAAGGCGCTAGGATACTGGAGTTATGAAACTATTGCTACTATCCATGCTCCTTGTCCAGACTCAGGGCTTTCAAGTCGTCACCAACCGCTATGGAACTTACTTGATTTCTCAGGGCATCATCAAGACTGGTCCGCGTTCGTGGTCGATTGCCGATCCCAATAATCCTTATCGGAACGTCCCACCACCGCCAGTGAGAACGCATCTCGACCTAAGCCAACCACGACAACGGATATTCCCAAACTTAAGCCCAACAGGTAAGACCGTGATTATCATGAATCCATTTGCGGGATCAGTGTGACTGGCATCGCAGTACACAGCCAATTTATCGCAACATTACTATCCCGAAATGAACACAGCGAAGATCCAAAGATGAAATGTCCTCATTGTCTCCACAATTTTCATGACCGGGAAGAATATAAATATCTTTCCGATGATACCGACGGCCATTGGTCAGTGAAAATTCTAAAATGTTCAGGTTGTGATAGGGCCGTTTTTCACTTGATGCAATCTGAAGATTGGCATCGGGGGGAACCCCGAGGAGATCAAAGGGAAAGCTTGATTAGGCCAAGAGGCTCATCCCGACCACCATGTCCCAAGGATGTGACACCGGAAATTGCAGAAGACTATCTTGAAGCGTGTCTTGTACTTCCTGATAGCGCAAAAGCATCCGCAGCACTTAGTAGAAGATGCTTGCAGACATTGCTTCGCACAGTAACCAAAGCTAAGCATGGAAATCTCGCTGATGAAATCCAATACGGATTGGATAATGAAAAATGGCCGACCACGTTAGCCGACTCAGTTGATGCAATCAGGAATATAGGCAATTTTGCAGCACACCCAATGAAGAGCCAGAATAGTGGGCTGATCCTTCCTATCGAACCACAGGAAGCCGAATGGACGCTTGATGTATTAGAATCGCTCTTTGATCATTACTTCGTGCAACCAGCAATCCTTGGAGCAAAAAGAGCGGCATTGAATGCGAAGCTCGCTGCGGCAGGCAAGCCACCAATGAAATGAAGGTGGCTTACCAAGTTCGCCCTGGGAGCATACGCCACGTTTTCCCAAATGCTTACGCACACGCGAGGACAACTGAAGGTATTAATCGGTCGAGTGTTCCCACGCTTGCTGCGGGTTGGTAAAACGGTGACTATTCAGAATCGATTCGTTAGGCACCATCCAGTAAGCATCATCATGAATGTAAAATTCTCGAAGGACAGCCTCAATCGCCTCGGCGGCAGTGGCTGGTTCGTTCAATTGCGTACCCAGGCGATGCCAAGGAGTCGTGCCGAAGTAGGCGATAGACGCTTTGCCATTAGTTGTTGCTAATTCATGTGCCATTCAAGTTTTCTCCAGGTGGTTGAGGATTGGTGACCAACTTGAATACCCGAATGATCTTAACAAAAAGACGTCCTCAGACAGCCCAGCCCCACACCTGTGGCTGTCACTTCATGAAATTTGCGAGGCGTTCGATGTCGAACGTTGAGCGAGGGATCGGAACCTAAACCCTCATTTAAAATACGAATCTAAGAACGGGAGTCGTCAACTGACCAGAGTCCGAGTGCTCCTGGCACATTGAGTCCCCAGTAGTGAACTAGTTTTGAATACTTTGGCCAACAGGGCGTACGGTAGTCATTTCCCCAGCCACCATATAGCAAATAGCCTGGGGATCCGCAGGGGTTTTCAAGCACGGATCTCGCAAGTACTTCTTTAGGATGTGTAAAGTCGGTCCAATTACTTCCAAACCCCATTCCTGGCTGTATGATTGCAACCACCGCTGGTGCACATTGGCTTCCATAATAAAGTGCCTGAAACGTAGCCGCACCTTCACCGCAAATATAGAGTAGACTAAACCGTATCGGGCCATGGTCCTCATCAAGTCCGGCCAATCGCTCGAAAACTGCCCAAATTGCGAACGGCTCCTTGATGTAATCGCGATACATAAGCCGCTGGCCATTGTCGCTGAATAAATTCAACTCAACGTTGTTATTAGGCGAGCGGCGGCCTGTAAACTACCTGAAATGGTCAGTTCGATTTGACGAGCATTCGTACTCGTACTCAATCGCATGCGATGGTACTCGATATCGATGAAAGAGATGGGTGGTTTGAAAACCGGCTCTCCGAGATGATGGGAGACGAGCGATCGTCTTCCTCACTTGGAAGAAGCCGGGCTCAAACTAAGCAAAGTCCCTCTCGGAGAACCGACCTATGTTATACCTTGGAATCGACCAGCACGCAAAACAACTGACAGTTTCATTGAGAGATGAGGTTGGTGCAGTGGTTCAGAGCCGTCAGGTCAGCACCGAACCGCTGCGCTGCTTGGAATTCCTCACCAAGTTGAAGGAGCTTGCTGGCGCGAGTGGATACGTTGCAATCGTTGAAGTATGTGGCTTCAATGATTGGCTATTGGAGTTGCTGCCTAAGTTTGGATGTATTCAAACCGTGCTGATTCAGCCTGAGAAGAAAAGTAAAGTAAAGACGGATC
>JAYVBW010000534.1:0-1914 GCA_043750255.1 Pirellula sp. | reverse complement strand
GATATCAAGTACGATAACGCTGCGGAATCCTCTGCTAAGTTATGGAATGGGCCTTGGAAATGGTCTAGACATGGTGAGTCGGGTCTTGAGTTGAGTGAGCTGTTGCCGCAATTGGGAACGATCGCTGACGATATTACATTGGTGCGATCGATGCAGACTGGCGTGAACAATCATGGTCAGTCGATCTACTCACTGCACAATGGACGCATTACTGGTGGACGGCCAACGCTGGGTGCATGGTTGACGTATGCGCTAGGGAGCGAAGCCGACAATCTGCCTGCATATATGGTGCTGACTGATCCTGGTGGGTTGCCGGTATTGGGCACCGACTGTTGGCAAAACGGCTGGCTGCCATCGACTTATCAGGGTACGGTCGTGCGTCCCAAGGAGCCTCGCATCCTCAATCTCGATGCTCCAGCTCGTTTTGCAGGCCAGCCACAGCGACAGTACCTTGAATACTTGCAGGGTATCAACACGCGCCATCTCGCCGAACGACCAGGTGAATCAGATCTAGCTGCAAGAATTGCGACCTATGAACTAGCGGCGAGAATGCAGACGTCTGCCAAAGAAGCACTCGACTTAAACCAGGAGACAGCGGCCACTCGCCGCGAGTATGGCCTAGAGGACGATGAGACGCGGGAGTTCGGCTCACGCTGTCTGATTGCTCGTCGGCTTGTCGAACGAGGCGTGCGTTTCGTCCAGCTCTATACTTCAACACAACAGTGGGATCATCATGGAGGCATCGACAAGGCACTACCCAAGGCCTGTCGCAAGATCGATCGTCCCTCCGCCGCTTTGGTGCGAGACTTGAAAGAGCGCGGCTTACTCGACACTACGTTAGTGCATTGGGGAGGTGAAATGGGGCGTTTGCCAGTGATTCAGAATGAGAAGAACGTCGGGCGTGATCACAATACCTTCGGTTTCAGTTCCTGGTTTGCCGGCGGCGGTATTAAGGCCGGTTACGTTCATGGTGAGACAGATGAGTTTGGCCACAAGGCGATTAAGGACATCGTCCGTCACTCTGATTTTCATGCTACGGTGATGCACTTGTTTGGACTCAACGCCACGGAAGTTACTTATTCACGACCCAACGGCCCAGGCTCATTACTCGATGGTCAGCCCGGTCGCGTGGTCCACGAAATTTTGCAAGCCTAGAGACAAACAATCTAGCCCAGGGAAGAGCGCAGCGCCGCCCTGGGATGGCGTTGAAGCGGGAAGAACCGGAACGAACTATTTCATTCCGGCCAGCAAGCCCTTAGTATAACCGATCGATTCAGCGAGTCCGGGGATTGGGTCTTTGCCATCTTTCTCATATTCAAACCCAACGAGGCCCTGGTACTTGATCTTCAGAAGTGCAGCAAGAATCGATTTCGAATCGAGGATTCCCCGTCCTCCTTCGATGGGTGTGTTTTTGTCGCCCAGTGCGGAGATGTCTTTGATGTGCAAGTCGTAAAGACGCTCTTGATATTTGAGGATCGATTCCGCAGGGTCAACGCCTGCGCGTGCCGTGTGGCCTACGTCGATGCAAAGGCCAATGCGTTTGTCAAATTTTTCGACGGCCCGCATGACGTCGATGGGGGACGGAAAGAAACCTTTGTCCTCTGGCCCATGATTGTGAATCGCGAGTTTGATGTCGAATTCCTTGACCATCTTGTCGAGGATGGGAATCGCATCGTGGCTAGGCGCGCAAACAATCGTCTGGACACCGATGTCGCGAGCAAACTCGAACGCTTTTCGAATGTCCGCTTCCCCCGTGCGCATGGAAACATTGCCAACACTGAGCGGAATCAATCCGGCGTCCCGGAACATTTGCGCTCGTCGTTTGCGCTCCTCGCTCGAATGAGATAGATCGATATGGTTCTTGACGTTCTTAATCGACACGTATTTTAATCCAACACGTTTTACACCTTGGAT
>JAYVBW010000533.1:0-2389 GCA_043750255.1 Pirellula sp. | reverse complement strand
CGGCAGAAATTCAATATGGTTGAATAGTCAGCGACGGTCGCAGCGGATTCGGTCTTCCCGTAGATCATTTGCAGATCGGCCGATACGACGGATCGCTCTTTTTCGACATCGGAATTCCCTATCTGCTGAGCGAATCCGTTGCTGGTCACGGACGCCAATGCGAGAACCACCACCACGGGTAGACTCCATTGGAAGCTGTTATTGGTAGGCGACATCGGTGAATTTTCCATCGAATTAGGGTGCTGACTCGTTCCAACTGCCCGCATTGTCGTTAGTTGTAAATCAGATCGCAATAGAGATATCAGACTAGTTTCTCCCAGCAATTGTGGTTTAATCAACGAAAATTGCTTTGCCGCACTTTCTCCCAGTGGAATTCGAATGAACGTCAGCGACTCCGTTGTCCGCAACCTGCACCAACACTTAGTTCAAATCGCAGAAATGAAAACGCAGATCGAGCGTGGGCCGCGGCAGGTGAAAGCGGCCATTTTGCAAGTCGACGCGGCAAAAGACGCTTTGCTGAAATGCAAGGAAGCCATCAAACAAAAAAAGATGGACGCCGACCGAAAACAGTTGCAACTTCGTGAGCGGGAAGCCAAAGTGCATGACTGGGAAGGCAAAATGAACCTGGCGAAAAACAACCGCGAATTCCAGGCGATCAAGGAACAAATCGCCGCCGATACCCAGGTCAACAGTGTCCTTTCGGACGAAATATTGGAAATTCTCGAAGAGATCGATAGCTTGCAAATTGCGTTGAAGGGATTCGACGAAAAACTGAAATTGATCGAAGCGGACCGAGTCAAAACTGAATTGACCGTGGCGGGAAAGCTTACCGTACTAAATGGGGAGCTCGAACGTGTCGAGGGCAATTTAGCTGGTCTAGAAACGCAACTGACATCCGAGTTTCTGGTTCAATACAAACGGCTTGTCTCCAACCGGTCAGAAGACTCGATGGCCCCATTGGATGATGTCTCTTGCGGTGGTTGTTATACAGGCTTACCACCTAGGATTCTCGATAGCCTCCGCAAAGAACAAGCGATTGTCTGTCCAAGTTGTGGGCGATTGCTGTATCGTCCAGAAAGATAGCTACGTCTGGTATACTCTCGTTCTGTGGATCACTCCATCTAAGACTTTAAGTATTGGACCACCGACGTGAATACAAAACTCAAAATAGCGTTAACAAGTATCGTTGCGATCGGACTCATAACCAGTTGTTTCTGTGCTGCAAGAATTCGTGCTGATGAAGGCATGTGGCTCTTCAATGCGGTGCCGAAAGCTCAGCTCAAGGTCTCGCACAATTTTGAACCGACTCAACCATGGTTGGATCATGTGATGCTCTCCAGTGTTCGATTTAATTCGGGAGGATCGGCATCGTTTGTTTCGTCGCAGGGGCTCGTCTTAACAAATCATCACGTTGCATCTGACACCCTCTACAAGCTTTCCACCGCCGAACGCAATTATAACGAGGATGGTTTCCTTGCAGCCACGATGGCGGACGAGATCAAAACACCGGATCTTGAACTCAATCAGCTCATCTCTATCGAAGATGTGACGGCGGTTGTCAATGCCGCAATTAAGGACAGCATGACTTCGCAGGAAGCGGGCAAGGCTCGACAAGCCAAGATGGCTGCCATTGAAAAGGAGTCGCTGGATGCGACAGGTCTACGCAGCGATGTGGTCACTCTTTACGGCGGCGGGCGATACCATTTGTACCGGTACAAGAAGTACACGGACGTTAGACTTGTATGGGCACCCGAAGCCGGATCTGCATTCTTCGGTGGTGACGCAGACAATTTTGAGTATCCTCGATTCTGCCTTGATGTGACTCTGTTCCGAGTTTATGAAAACGGCAAGCCAGCCAAGATCGATCACTTCCTCAAGATGGCCCCGAACGGAGCAAAGGAGCAAGACCTTGTTTTCGTTTCCGGTAATCCCGGCCGAACTCGCCGAATTTTGACACACGACGCGATTGAGTATCAACGGGATGTTGCCATGCCACGCACGATGAATATTTTGCGGCGCAAGGAAGTGCTCATGCAGCAGTACGCTCTGGCTGGTCCGGAACAGCAGCGACGCTCCCGCGACGACCTCTTTGGAATCCAAAACTCTCGCAAGGCGTACACGGGTATGCTTGCTGGCCTTCAAGACCCAAGCTTCCCTGCCACCAAAAAACGGGAAGAAACGGAGTTGATTGGCCGCATTGCTCAGGACCCCCAGCTCGCGCCTCTTCAAAAAGCTTGGGAGCAGATTCGGGATGCGCAGTCCAAGCGACGCGAATGGATTGCCAAACAAGCTTCCCTTCGAAGCAAACTCTACGGCATTGCAGAGACATTGGTATTGATGGCGAGCGAGGATAGTAAGTCGAGCGGTGATCGCCTCCGCGAGTTCCGCG
>JAYVBW010000532.1:0-2565 GCA_043750255.1 Pirellula sp. | reverse complement strand
TACATGCCTTGGAAGGCAAAGTAGCCAAGTGCTGCGATGGTCATCGGAACACCGTAGGGAAGTAAGTACATACGTGACTTGCGTTCAGCGGCCCGTTGGAACAACGCTTCTGAATCTCGCACTTCTATGAATTCACCGACGAGCATGTTGAACTGCTGAAAGTGTTTTTTCCATCGCCCCGAGTAAGCGATCATCAAGATGGCCATGACTCCGCCGACAATTGCCGTTGTCGCGAAGATGTTCCAGGTATGTTCTGCATGCACCCAAGCGCCAATGCCTGCGAGCAACTTGACGTCTCCAGCACCCATTCCACCGACCATGTATATTCCGTACAGAAGTGCCAGTCCAAAGAACGTGGCGAGTAGACTCCATCCCAAGCCAGTCCAACCGCCAGATGCAAAGCTGTAAACCCATCCGCTGATTATCATAGGGAATGTCAGCCAGTTAGGTACCTTCAGTTTCCATCCATCGATTACTGCAGCGACGACTAGTACTGCCGATACAAACCAAATGTGCCAGTGGTTCACTATGCCTTCCAGTAGAGAAGCCGAATTCATGAGCCTAGGTCCTTGCAGATTTTGCGTGGAGGAATCAACTGATGGAGATAATGAATCCGGTCAACCGACCTACAAATTGCAGATCGGTCACCGGTTCAGTATTGAGACGCGACTGACACAGAATGTCAATCGCTTGGTTGTTATCAAGGATGCCGAGGCCTAGCCTAGCACCCCAGCCAAACTAGCTCGAAGAACCGAGTTGGCCCGCAACGTTGGTGAACGTCGAGCTCGCGTTCTTGCCAATGCTGGTGACAGCGGTCAAGCAAACAACAATAATGAGCGACAACATGACTGCGTATTCAACCGCAGTTGGTCCGTCTTCGCTCTTCAAAAAGCGATTCAACTTCAAGGCGAAATTCTTCATTTGGATAACCCTCCGACAGGTTTCTCGGTTGTACCGAGCATAAACATTAAATCACAGTCCCTCAGGTAACAAGCTGAATTCATCGCCATGATTTCAGTTGCATCTGGGGCAGCAATGCTGTTGTAACAGCCGACGTTCGACATAGGAAACGCCATACGAAACTTAGGACACAATTTGCCTCTGTCAAACTTTGCGGGTTAGAAAGTTTAGCATTTGTTCAGAGAAAACTACTTTTCGAATCGCAATCAAGCTCGAACTGAGAAATGGTTCGGATCCTAACGATTGTACCAGCCACGTTTTGACTGACGGCGGTCATAGCTCCTGCTCGACTAATGCGACATCGCATAGGTAAGCACATTGATTGCCAAGAGGGATCGTAGCTGACGCCGTTGCGACGATAGAACTGAATTGCAGTAATTTGAGGGCACTTTTTTAGTGGGTAGCCCAACGCGGAATCCAACCTGCGTCACCTCGATAAAACGCTTCGCCGTTGCCACCGACGCTGTCGTAAACGATGCGTACAAAGGTAAAATGATCTGGGCAAAATTTTGATGGATCCAGGTCGGATTCCTGGGAGAGCAAACTCGACCAGCAAAGCAGCCATGAAAAAGCGACGAGGACGATCTTGGTGTACATGAGTTCCTTAAATAATAAAAGCAAACCCACCGCTGTCTTTTTCTTTAGCCCGCGAAGGCTGAGGCTTCTCGAGCGGCATCAGTACCTTGAATTTTTTTCCGGTTTGATTCGGCGAATAATGTTTTCCTTCATTTCGCTATCCATATCTCGAGCAAGCAATAATCCCTGCAGGGCCACTTTTAAACGCAATGCTTGGCAAATTACGGATTCATTGCGACGGTCACGAGTTCGAATCGGGTTGATCGCGACCTCCAACAGTGTACATATTTTGTTATAGCCCTTCTTGCATTCCGTGTTCATTTCTATCTCGACGATGTTGATCTCAATTCGAAATTTCCCTGGTCGCTCCTTCTTGTCTATTGCACTAATGATTTTTCGACAGTCCACTTCAAGTACAACTTTGTCACTCTCCACGTGAATTACGACGGCCTGTACTTCATTTACAAATCCCTTCAGTTTTTCTAATGTCACGACTCGCGGGACGTTGGTAACCAGTTCATACTTTTGATCAATGTCTCTGATCGCCGTACCCCAACCAAACCAGCTACGAACCGTTCCCACGGCTTTTTTCAAATCCGGGTTAGTCAAATCGCTACCTAGCGCGACGACTCGATCGCGACCGCTGTCTTTGGCGATTAACAATCCTTGATCGGCCCTTCCTAGCGCCGATTCGCTCGTATCCCCAGGCAATACCATACTCACGCCAAAACTTGCTGTCATGCATACATTACCGATGGAAGCGATAGGAGTCCGTTGCAATCGTTCTCGGATCATTTCAGCCCATGCTTTGGCTTCTGTAAGATCACATTGACTACAAAGCATAACGAATTCCTCGCCTCCGTAGCGAGCAACGAAATCGGTCGACCGACACGATGCCTTTAGTACGCTCGCAAAAACGATTAGCGCCTCGTCTCCGATTTGGTGCGAAAAATTATCGTTGATTCGTTTAAAGAAGTCGATATCGCAAATGATGATGCTGCCAGCGCAATTGCTTCGTTGATGAAAACT
>JAYVBW010000531.1:0-3249 GCA_043750255.1 Pirellula sp. | reverse complement strand
TCGACCCGAGCAAGAAAGGCCCACCAACGTTACCAATTACGATACCATCATCGGCCCTAAATGAACCATCATCGGCCCCAAACGGTTCAATATAGGGTCCAGACGATAGTTCATCGGGGGAACATCGCCCCAATATCGGGCCAATGTCAAACGATGAAAAACCAACTCTACCCAATGAAAACAAGGGCCAAGACGACATGGACTCAAAATCATGAAAACGCACAACAGGGAGCAACGTCAAAACGAGTGAATCGTAAACGTAGTTCGACATAGACGTAGATCGAAGATCTCCGTCACCAGCAAAAACCTCAACGGCTTTGAGTCGCGCAAGCGATCCAAAGCCGTTCGCATTGGCACTCACCGTTTAACCCGCGTAGTGGCGGGCACTCAATGAACATCCGCCCCAACCTATTCAAAGGAAACCCAACCATGGCACGCAAAGGCCACCGTAAAACAGCGCAACCACTCGACAGCGTTACAGACCGATTCGGCTGGCAGAGTCTCTTAAAGGCTCACATAGCGGCCCTGGAAGTGAAGAACTTCGCACCGGCCACTATAGGCCAGCGCACCAAATACATTCGATGGTTCGCGCTATGGTGCATCGAGCGCGGCGCAACCAAGCCCGGCGATGTCGTGAAAGCCCTCGTCGAACGCTACCAGCGATACTTGTACAACCATCGGGATGCGAAAGGCAAACCGATGTCATTCCCAAGCCAACACAAACACCTTTCGCACCTGAAGAGCTTCTTCAGTTGGCTCGCCAGGCACAACCACATTCTATTCAATCCTGCGTCTGAACTGGAACTACCAAAGATCGGCCACCGATTACCCAAGGCCATTCTGAGCGCAGCGGAAGCCGATAAGGTCATTGACCAACCAAACGTCAACGACGCATGCGGATTACGCGACCGCGCAATGCTGGAGCTGTTGTACTCCTGTGGGATTCGGCGGCGCGAGCTAGCCGAATTGAAACTCTACAGTTTCGACCGAGACCGCAAAACGCTCATGATCACGCAAGGCAAAGGCAAGAAAGACCGAGTCGTTCCTATAGGCCAAAGGGCCCTCGATTGGATTGAACGTTACCTCGAAGAAGGAAGGCCCAAGTTGGTCGTTGACCCAAACGAACAAACACTGTTCCTCTCAACTCTCGGCCAGCAACTCGAACCCGATAGCCTTACCGAATACGTTCGCAGATACGTCGAGTCCGCAGAGATCGGCAAGAAGGGTTCATGCCACATGTTCCGTCACACGATGGCAACGCTCATGCTCGAGAACGGCGCAGACATTCGGTACATCCAAGCGATGCTTGGCCACGCGGACATTCGAACAACTCAAATCTATACGCAAGTCTCCATTCGCAAGCTGCAACAGATTCACAAGCTAACGCATCCGGCGGATTTACCACCAACGACACCAGAAACCGAAACTCCACCAACGGACCCCGCGAAGGAAACTCCTTCCGATTCCGACTCAAAATAGCTCGCGCGCGTTCTTTCTCTTTAAGATGCTTCTTAAGGTGCCTGACTTCAGGCGCCTGTCTTGGCCACTCTGGCCGTTCTTGGCTCCGCTCCAATGCTCACGGCACCTAAAAGAGAAAAATCTTTGGGGAATGTGACTTGGCAACGTAGCGATGCGATGACCGCGCAGCGTACAATGTACATCTATGGTTGCACTTGCCCCGAACACTTCCGAAACAAGCCCTTGGGATGTCCTCGACACATTCCCAAAACTGCACTCGCGCGCACGCGAGGTAAAAACACGGCATTGCACCGAAGCGCCCCACTCTAAGTCGTTGGGCCGCGTCGAGATATGGCTAATGATTTACGAAAGTCGTGGTGGATTGGAGTTTTTCACCAGAGACCCCATCGGATTCAAGGGTAGTCCATATGATCTGTATGAGTTTGTCGACGGAAACCCACTGGGTAAGACGGATCCTTCTGGCATGGCCTGTTGGTGCGGCGAAACAGCAAAGTGCCTTGCTACCTTTGGACCGTTAAATTGTTTGTTGGGAAGCAATTGCAGGGATAGTGCGAATTCCGCATCCCAGGGAAGTGGCTTACCGGGTCCACACAACGGTCCACAAGATGCTTTTCGTCACTGTGTCTGGAGTTGTTGCATGACAAAATCTGTTGGCGAATCTACTGCGAAAGGTATCGTCGATATCCACGAGGAATGCGGACGCAATTCTGTTCCTGCGGAAGTTGTTATGGATCAATTTAACAACGAGATTGGAAGAATAATCGGAATGCATCATTCGGGAAGCTGTTCCTCGAATTGTCTTTCGATGCTCGAAGGTGGTGGGCTACAAACGTCTCCTGGCCCAGGCGGTCCAGATCGGAATCGAGATCCGTACAATGGCAACGGTGAACCGCTGTATGGCGACCCGCAAAATTACTAAAAGTAGTTGTCCAACATACAGAGTTATCCAATCAATTCCAGCAAATTGGGCGCACCTTTGGTCTTCTTATTGGTAATCTGTGTTAGAGTTTCGTCACAATTTGGCCCGCTATATGAACGTCAAAATACAGTATTCTATTCGGTATTTAGTTGGAATCACGGCGATACTTGCGGTACTTTTTGCTGCTATTTTAGCCGCGCGCAATTCCTTCGGCCATCGTGTTACTGTTAAAAATCTCGGCGATAAAACCATTAGGAAAGTTGTTGTTTTGGTCACAGGAAACAGGTACGAACTGGAGGAGATCTTGCCTAACCAGTCGCGAACGATTGTCGTTCGACCGAGAGGTGACTCGGATGTGCGAATTGAATACATAGATGAGTCGTCGAATAACCAAGTAATTGAAGTGGGACGCTATCTTGAGCCAAACACTTGGCCGGAAACAATATCTGTAAATATCCCAGCATCAGAAGACTAAACTAAGCATGGGGGTAGCTTCGCGTGGGGTCAAATTCGGGATTCAACATTGATCGTGACAGATTTGCCAGGCGACATCGACCACTTTGAGGAGTGACTTCGTTGGGGTCAAACTCGGGATTCGGGATTCAGTGTTGCGAATTCGTGAATTCTACCGAACTGAACAGGCGGCGACATGAATGCGTCCAACGAATAGGTAACGACGGTCGCCGCCGCATGTCAGCCACAGTTGCGGAAGTGGCCCGCTGCAAGACGCACTCTTGGCCGCTGGTCTGTCCGTAAAGTAAGAACTGAAAACGGCGGTCACGGATGCCGCCGATTGTAAGGCTGGGACAGCAAGGATGCTGGTCTGATCGCCATCGGCAGGAGAGCGGGGA
>JAYVBW010000530.1:0-1996 GCA_043750255.1 Pirellula sp. | reverse complement strand
CGCTTAGCCTTGCTCCTGCATCGGCATTGTTCTCATCGTTGTTAAGAAACCTTATCACATGACTACATCACATAATGCGGAACAATGCGAGCCAAATCTCGTACCGATTCTGGACATGGTTTTTCAATTGATCACGTTTTTTATGCTGGTCATCAACTTCAAAGCGGTCGATGTCGACAAAGACTTGGTTCTTCCAGTTGTGGGCGCAGCGAATCCTACAGATCAAGGGGATCAAGGAGACCTGCTTGTCATCAATGTTCGCAGTGATGGAACAGTCCAAGTCCGAGGTGCAATTCAACCAAGCATCGATCTTTTCCTGCGAGGAGAATCAATGGTTGTTGCAGCCCTGCGGCGTGTCAAGACCGGCGATCCTCTTCCAGTAACTGCTATTCTTCGCGTTGACAAGAAAGTGGCCTTCGAGAAGCTGATGCAGGTCGTAGACAGCTGCAAAGCCAATCGCTTCACTAAGATTGACTTTGTGGTTGTTCGAAAAAAAGAAGAATAAGAACGCTCAAACGAGAAGAAAGTGACCGCGCATGATACGTAGATCCCGTCGCCGTAAACGAAAGCATGCAGAAGCTGAGGTTCAATTGAACATGGCAGCCATGCTAGACATGGCCTTTCAACTGCTTGCGTTTTTCATTCTTACTTTTCGAGCATCTCCGATCGAAGCGCAAATTGCATTGAGACTTCCTGATTCCCCCCAGGCAACCGCGAGTTCGAGCGTACAAATCGACTCCAACCCTACGGACCCCATGGACGATCTGAATTTCCCGTTACCAATAGATCTTTATTCTAAGCCAAGCGGGGAACTAGAAAAAATTGTGATCGGGTCGCGGGTAATGCAGTCGAATGATCCAGCCGAAACAATGCAAATGTATCGACAAGCAATGGTGAGCCTATTCGAGAACCCCATTTTTGATTCCGTCGTTATTCGAGTTGGAAAGGAGTTGTATTATGAACCGCTCATGCAAGTTGTCGATTTATGTACCAAACAAAAGGCGAAGGATGGCTCGCCGATGACAAAAATCTCCATCGTTCCACTTAAGTAAAGACTTTGACAGACAAACGCATCTCATGGTACGAACTCGTTATCGATCCACTTGGAACAGCCAGTCAACGATTCCACGACTCGGCTTCTTGCTCTTTATTCTTGCCTTGGCAATTGTAGGCTGGCCAAAATTGCGGCCCATGCGAGATGCTGTAGAGCCGAGCATTCCCGCGATTGAAAGGTCTCCACAGCTTAACCATACTGACGGGGTCGTATCGACAGTCGTTACCGCAGATGAAGTACTCGATGGGCGCGACTTTGAAAAGGACAGTGATAAAAAGGACAGTGATTCGGAAAAAACCGGAAGCATGCGAGAGGAGGATCTCGCTATTGACGGTCAGACTCGCGACTTGTTGTCGGTAGTGACGGACAATTCTCTCCGAATGGCCAAACGTGAGATGCCAGCGTATTGGGAGTTAGTTCGAAAGACCGCGAACTCCTCTTTCAACGAACTATATGAGGTATCCAATTCGAGAACCAAGTTCAATGATTTCTACAACGAACCTGCTAAGCATAGAGGTGAATTGGTTACTCTCGATATCGTCGTGCGTCGCGTGACTAAATTTGACGCGGAATCTGGAAATTCTGCTGGAATCAAAAGTGTCTACGAAATATGGGGATCAACCGATCAGTCGCAGGCTTGGTTGTATGTTTTCATTACGAATACACTACCCGAAGGATTCGACGAGGAAACTCTACTGAGAAAAAAAACGGCGTTCGCTGGTTACTTTTTGAAGTTGCTCGCTTACCAACCAGGGAGTGCTCCACCTAATGCAAAACCACTGCTCGCACCTTTGTTGGTCGGTCGATTCAAGGACATCCAGCAAGCAACGCCAACTACAAAGAGCGACCCGCCCTGGTGGTCGACATGGGAAGTGACTTCTATTATCGTCCTATTAACAGTGTTTTTTACTGTCCGCGTCTTGATGGGTGCCAAGCAAAAAA
>JAYVBW010000529.1:0-7517 GCA_043750255.1 Pirellula sp. | reverse complement strand
TTAGTCGAGGAACCCGACTAGTTCTTGTGATCGGCTTGGTTGTTGAAGTTTGCGGACCGCTTTGGCTTCAATTTGACGAATGCGTTCACGCGTCACTTTGAAAATGTGGCCAACTTCCTCCAGTGTATAACTGTAACCGTCCCCGAGCCCGTACCGGAGTTTGATGATCTCGCGCTCGCGGTAGCTCAGTGTTTTCAGGACTGAGTTGATGCGAGTACGAAGCATCTCTTGTCCGGCCCCGATGGCGGGGCTCTCGGCCGTACCGTCGGGCAGCAAGTCGCCGAATTGGCTATCCTCGCTGTTGCCGACTGGACGATCGAGCGAGATCGGATACCGGCTCATAGCCAATACACGCCTAGCTTCTTCAATTGTTGTTTCCGCACGACGAGCGGTTTCCTCGAGGGTCGGCTCGCGTCCCAACTCTTGCAGCAACTGCCGCGAAACATTTCTAACTCGGGACATAGTTTCAACCATGTGCACCGGGATACGTATGGTTCGGCTTTGGTCAGCAACAGCTCGGGTAATTGCCTGACGTATCCACCAAGTGGCATACGTACAGAACTTAAAACCGCGACGATACTCGAATTTATCGACAGCTCGCATCAGACCCGCGTTTCCTTCCTGGATCAAATCCAGGAAGCTCAAACCGCGATTCCGATACTTCTTGGCGATCGAAACCACTAAACGAAGATTGCCTTCGCTCAACTGCTTCTTGGCGCGTTGATACTCGGTGAAGACTCTCTTGACCATCTTTACGCGCTTCCGTAAAGATGTTGGCGTTTCTTGGGTAGCGACCAGAATTTGACGAAACTCGCGACGCAACTGAGCCACTTGTGAGGGAGCTACTTGGTGCGATTTGAGCGTTGCCAAATCGTGCATGATCTCATCGACGCGGTCGCTCAATCGCTCGAGCACTCCGATCATCGTTTCGATCCGCTGGGTACGCAGGCCCAATTCCTCGATCATTCGAACCGACTTGCGACGGCGACGGGCGAGGGACTGCCAGGCTTCTTTTCGCTTTTTAACTGGGAGCGATTTGCTCAGAGCATTGCGGTAATCGCGACGATTCCGCTTGAGCAATACGTCCAGTGTCTTGAGGTTGTGTGGCAATCGTCCGAGGATTTGATCCTTTTCCAGGCGATCGGTAACCGAAACCTGGACCGTACGATCGAATGGCAATTCGCCGGTATAAACTCGCTTGAGAATCTTGTAGGCAAACTGCACCACGTAGTCGCATTCAAGCAACTTAGTGCGGAATCGACGTCGAGTGACTTCGATTTTTTTGGCCAGCCGAATTTCTTCTTGACGGGTCAGCAATGGGATTTCGCCCATCTGCGTCAAATACATTCGAACCGGGTCGTCCGACCAAGTTTCGACCTCCTCCATCCCAGAAAGCAAATCATCTTCGCTCTCCAGTTGGACTTGATCCTCAGAAACGACTACATCAACGACAGCGACATCGCCCTGGTCATCACCTTCCTCCTCAAGCGACAGTTTGCGAAGGCCATCCAAGTCGTCAGCGCTGCGAGGCAAATCATCATCGAAATCCAACAGGCCGTCGAACAAGGTTTTAGCTCCTAAACCACGAAAATAATGGAGGATCGGAGTGCTCGTGTGTAAGCAAGGTTCCGCTTCCTGATGCCTTGCTAGAGCGAGGCAGGGAAGTGTAGCACCTAACTGCTTACCGACGGAAATCCGAACATAAATGGTAAATTTTTACGAATAACGAAAGCCTACCATGGCTCAACGACGTCAGATCGCTTGCGTTTTTGCAAAAACCACAACACCGAGTATTACGGCAGGAACTCCAGTGTATTTAAACGATTACGCTAAAGTACACTTGAGCCTAGTATTTGCGGAAATATTTGCTGCTTCTGGAACACGACCGAATCGAACCATCCCTGACACTGAATTCAACTATCAACCCCAATTTATAGCCTGCAATTCTTTCGCTGTTCGTCGGTCGTGTTCTTTAAATTTTGACCAACCGCAGCATGAAAGTAGGGGTTGGCAGATTTACTTGACGCGAAAGAATCAGTCGAGGATGCTGGGCTTTTCACTCTTCTGGTGGGACAAAGTGGTGAGATCGATTCCGCAAAGCACCCAGAGTTGGGAGTGCAGCGCGTGCCAAAGTATTCTAACTGCGATCTTCTCCAGGTCTAGTCACTTGAAGGATAGAATCCACTAAAGCACAATGAGTTCGCATGAAATGAGCCTTTGTGCTTCCACTTGCGTAAGAGTTTTTTGTTTGTCGTCCACTTTTCGCATTCTATCAAAGCCGAATTATGTCCCAGTTTCTTTTGCCGTGTACTTGCGGGGCAAAAATTCCCGTCAACCGAAGCCAAGCGGGTATGTCGTTACCATGCCTCGAATGCGGCAAAACGGTAGAAGTGCCAACGATTCGAAAGCTGGCTGAATTCGCGTCCTCTGTCCCCGTAAAAAAGGAAGCAATAAGTCGATCGGGTAAATGGTTAGGTCCGATTGCTGCAATTGCTTTTATCATTGGTTTGCTAGGCCTAGCCTATGGCGGATCGTTGGCATACGAGCGGCACAACTACCTCTCGGAGTTAACTCAAAATGGTGCTAACATCAATTTGACGGAAGCGGAATACATCTCAGAAATCAGAAAATCCGCTCTACTAAGCGCACCTGCGGACACTTGGGATTTTTGGAACGCGATAGTTAACAATGGGCTAACAGAACCCGACCCTCCCGGCTTTTTCCGGGTCAAACGGTATCTCGCTTCGCAAGTACCTCTGATGCTTTGCAGCTTCCTTATCGGCGGCATTTCATTTGGGGTGTTCGCTCTCTCGACTTTCCTGATGCAAAAGGTCCGCAAGAGCCACTAATGTCAAATCGATCGAAGCGCTAGCGAAGGTCGCCGCCCTCATGTTTAACCGATCGAAGCGTTAGCGCAGATCGCGTGAATTGCCAAGAGCGTCTCCAACTCGCGAAAACGCATGAGCTGCCCACCGCTTCGCGGGTTAAACATGCAACAACTCCGACGCATTAATTACCCGCCACCCAGCCCTCATCGACGGCCTCCGAGCCCTTTCGTCGGACGGCAAACTTTGCTGGCATTGCGTGTTCGCTTACCGCGCGTGCCCCCGTTTCAATTTGAGCAAACACCGTTACGAGTTTGATGTCCCGATTTCCGACAGGAAACCGAACGCTTCCGTTGCGTGCAACAAAAACTTCCAAGGGGATGGAAATCATTTCGCCAGCCTCCACACCCATGGGTTCCTGGCTGTAAAACTGATCGTTCAATCCAATCGACAGATTACGCCATGGGGAGGCGGTCGGATTTTTTATCGAAATACACGGAACAAGTCGACGATCTTCCGGTTTCTCCTTCGGTGTTATCCATATCGAGTCCAACTTCACCAAAGCGGGCAGATTGGGTTCTGGCCTCCGAGGCGTGAAAAAAGACAACAGCAACCCGCAAGCAATTGGCCCTGTGATCAGAACAACCATTAGAATGGTCAATTGTTTTGAGGTTATCGTCCGTTTTGCCTGCATGCTGGTTCCGTTTTTTGATACTGAGCTAACATCATCCAATCTCAACTTAAAAATCTTGCGTGGAAGTTGCACTCGGGGTGTTCTACTATCTAAAGATTCTAGGAAACTTCAAGTGGAATCGAAATCGCCAAAAAGGAACGATTAGTGTGCTCAAGAACGATTTAGGTTACGAAACATTGCTACAAGAGCTTCAAACGCTCGAGCAAAAGTTAGTTGATACTTCGATCCAAAATGCATTCGCTGCTTCTGTGTTTCCGGTAAATGCGCCCGTTTCTTTTTTCGACTTGGTTTCTCTGCTTCCGACCCAACCAGTTAGTGGAATCCGTGGGATCGAACCCACTTGGCAAATCAGTGGGGTGCCGACTGAGACGCATCCACTGAATTTGACTTCGGAAATCTCGAAATTGCTGAAGCAGGCTCTGCGATGCTGCCAAGCTCCAGCGGCTCCTATTGTTGCAGTTCTCGGGTTATTAAATGCAGGAAAGTCTTCGCTCGTCTCGACCTACCTCTCCGACGAAAATAGACGTCGGATCCTGATCGGCTCAGCCAACGCGCAAGGTACCCATCGATTCGTTCTATGGTTGCCTGAATCGTGGCGCAACAACCAAGAGTTGTGGCAGTTTATTCAAGAGCGATTGCTGTCCGTTTTCGGTTGCGAAAGCGAACTCCTTTCTTCCGATCCTGAACAAGCGATGGCGCAGTACAACGACACAACCCCTCGAACATTTTTGGACACGACTGGAATCGAAAGGTTTCGCGAGACAATCGAGATCCCTTTAGTGGCAACCGATCCACAACTCGACCGATGGGGATTAGCTTTAATGGACTGCCCCGACGTGCAAACAGGTCTTCTTCCCAACCGATCCGCGATAACGCTCGCCTCAGAAAAAGTCCCAAGCTATGCCTCAGTCAGCGACCCGCTCTTTCATGAGCGTTCGCAATCGATTGCCGATGCGAGGCTCAGTGTTTTAGCGAGTGCCGCGCCGCTCTGTTCGGCTTTTGTCGTGGTGCTCCCTGCCAATGCCATGCACGACCAAACCGTGAGTCGGCTCCTACGAGTTTTATGCGACCGAATGCCAAAGGTGAAGCAAATTTTGGCCGTCAATCGCGTGCCTCGTCGATACCAAACAACCGAGATCCATTCTGAACTTGAGACACTCTACGGTCTCCATTCCATCAGCCGGCAATACATGGCGTATGGTTTTGATGGTCCACAACAGCGAGACAGACTCCCAATACCGCCCGAGGGACTTATCGAAATAGACGATGTTGGATTGCCATTGTTTTTCCGCATTGATAAGCAACCGATTTCGCAGCCTCCCGCACCGATCCCGTCGGAGGAATGGCTCCTAAATATCGGCGCCCAGCTCGATAAACGAAGCCTTTTTAAGGACGTATTGGCATCGACGACATCGAAGCTCCGGTTTCATATTAGAGATGCAATCGATCGATCCAAAGCCTTCGTCGATAATTCGCTGGCCATTACCGACTCGCTCCAACGCTCCATCGCGAACGCATGCCTGGACTTTTCAATGGATGGAACAGCGACTTACGCAACCAAGATTCGACTCCAAGTTTCCAGGCAGATCATCCAACAGGTTTCAAAGTCTTTGGAACGTACAGCCCCTTGGTGGGCCATGCCTGGGCGGTGGACCGCTCGGATTGCAGAGTCGAGTAAGGCTAGTATCGTGTCTGCAACGAATTGGATTCAAATTCCAAAGTGGTTTACGGGAAAAACAGAATCGATTGGTCGCTGGATACGGACGCGATGGACGTCGGGTCAGTCAGGCAAAATCGTGACGGCGGATGTCCTAATGAACCATCTTCAACAACATGATCGCAGAGGCATTTTACGTTTAGACGATGTAACCGAGGAAAGCCAAAACCAACGGCAACGCGTTCGTGAAGCTTGTCAAAGGGCTATAGACCGGTTCCAAAAAGAGAGCCTTACCCAGCTCGACGACCAACAACTGAATCAATTCACAACCAAAATGTGGGCCGAAATGCCCATTGCCAAGCGACTGCTGACGGGCTTTGCTCCCGCAGGAATATTGTTTGCGCCGCTTCTGGCAGTCATTATGCTTCCGCTCGACTTTGGCGGAGTTGGGGGGGTGCTCCTCTTCGCATCCACGAAGGAACTGCTATTCGCGGGTGCGGCAGGGGTTGGACTAATGATGGCGAGTGCGGATTCCATGCCCCAAATTGCCGAATCGGAGGCTGCCTGGCAGCAACTGGGTGACCTATACGCGGTTCTGTGCGACGAGCTGGGACTCAAAAGACCCGAGGAATTTCAATTGCCAAAGTTAGGCATAGGTACTCAGTCGCGACGCATGCCGCCAAGCCGTATTCCCGAAAAAAAATGGATTGTATGCGATGAAACAGCTATTTCATTCCGTGGATTCACGTGCGTTCCGATGTCTTACTCCTTAAACTCCAAAGCGATTACCGACATCGAACAACACTTGAGCAAGATCCTCCTTAGAACGGATGAATAATCCGGGCGAACCGCATTGCTAGCCCTTTTTCGTAGCGACAACCATGCACGTTTCGCTAGTCTTCACAAGCAAACTCCTTTGCAAATCATCAAAAAAACATTTTTGCCGTTGACGACTTCGGATTGCATTCCTATCTTCTTGCGTCCCGCGTTCAACGCAGGGCTTACGAGATCGTTGGCGAACCAAAAATCGCTGACAAACTGACGTTTTTAGAAGTAGAAATCAGCTGTGTCCGGATCGCATGAAGTCATCAGAATTCGAATGGAAGCTTATGACCATGCCGTTTTGGATCAAAGTGCTTTGGAAATAGTGGAAACCGCCAAGCGGACCCACTCCGAGGTTCACGGACCGATTCCACTTCCTACACGCATCGAGCGATACACGGTCCTTTCAGGTCCGAATATCGACAAGAAGGCGCGTCAGCAATTTGAAATCAGAACGCACAAACGACTGATCGATATCAAACAGGCCACTGCACGAACGATCGAAGCTCTAAACAAGTTGAGCTTGCCCGCTGGCGTTGACATTAAAATCAAAGCAACGACTCGGTAGGAAATTTACGCTTAAACGGCATCCATCAGGTTTTCCCAATATGAAACGGAAGCTCTGAAGGTAACCATCGATTTGGCGACTGGAGTTGCGGTTTACCGCCTCTTTCGCAAAGTCTGCTCTGCAAAACGAGTAGGCTCGTCGGTGTGTCCTTCGAAGCAAACGATTTACGGAATAAGACGAATGAGCAAAGGAATCCTCGGCCGCAAGGTCGGAATGACGCAGATATTTGAGAAAGACGGTCGCGCTGTGCCCGTCACGGTCATCGAAGCTGGGCCTTGCCATGTTCTTCAAGTCAGAACCGTAGATCGAGATGGTTACGAAGCAGTCCAAATGGGTTTTTTGGACAAGCCGCGTCGTCTTGCTAGTCGTGCTGCCAGAGGCCAGGTGGCTGGCATCTCCAGTAAGCGTTCCGAAAAAATCAAAGCTGCCGGCGGGGCAGTCGCAGTAAAGGCCGATTGTGAGCCAAAGCGATTTATACGTGAGTTCCGCGGCCCAGCATCTGCGGATGTGGGTGCTGAGGTCAAAGTAACTGTTCTTGAGGGAATCAAGTCGGTTGACGTAACGGGCATCAGTAAGGGATGCGGTTTTTCGGGTTGGATGAAAAGGCACAACTATGCTGGTCAGCGTGCGACTCACGGCGTGAAAAAGGCTCACCGTCATCCTGGTGGTACTGGTGCTGGTACGTATCCAGGCCGAGTGCGCAAAGGGAAAAAAGGCGCTGGGCAGTACGGCAACGATCAAATCACGATGCGGAATCTATTGGTTGTTCGTATTGATGGCGAAAACAATCTCCTGCTGGTTCGGGGTGCGGTTCCCGGTCCAAATGGTGGCTACGTGATCATTCGCGAAACAAACAAAGTCGGCTAGAGAATATTAGGCGTAATGAGATGACAACACTTCCAGTTTATGACATGTCGGGCGCGAAAGTGGGCGATTACGAAATCGACCCGC
>JAYVBW010000528.1:0-2828 GCA_043750255.1 Pirellula sp. | reverse complement strand
AGGACATCGAGCCAGTGGTTGTTCTATACATTCTTCAAGTCGATACGGCCTGCATGGATTTCATCATGGCAACGACTACAAAGAACAAGCAAATTGTCTGTGGTGTTTTTGCCACCAGCAGCGTGCTCGACAAAATGGTGGAGCTCTAAGATTCGTGGATCGGAGGTAGTCCAGTTTTCTGGTTTCCACATACACTTTCGACAGGTGTTTTCGTCTCGTTGGTAGACCTCTTGCTGCACTTCAACGGTTATCTTTCGATCATGCGGTTCGGCGATTCTTTCGCTATCAAGTAACACGTATTCGCCGGGACGAAGATCCGGTCGCCCTGTATAAAACGTCGCTATTGGATAGCCCTCTTCGGTTCGTAACTCACGTATACGGCGTGGGAATTCATTTGACTTTGCGACGTAACGAAGTTCCTCTGTGGTCACGATTCGCATGACGTTTTCCTTAAAATAGAGAAGTAGCCGATTTCGCGCGCCGCCCGGTATCTTACGAATTCGATTTGCGATGTGCCAACGTCTTGGTGCTTCCAAGTCAGGCGAGACTTTTGTCAGCATGTATTCATCGGCCGCTAAGTCGATTCCAGCGTCATCATCTGACGATGCACCTGTGTAGATTGCGAATCCATGCTCTACTCGGAGTTCCCGAACCCTTCGTCCATACTCAGAGATACCAGACACAACTGCTAGTTCGTCACCATGAACTTTTTTACCGACGTTGGAAATTAAATATGCTTCAATGCGTGCTTTGGCACTTCTTTGACATTCAATACTATCGTGTAGCACGCTTACACCAAGATCATCGGATCCGTGCCGTATCTCGACGAGTTTCTCAACTCGCTGCCGTAGGTTTATCTGATCGTAACTGACACTGAATGCATCAAGTTGCTTATTGATGTGTTCGACTAGTTCGTTTATTTTGGCAACTCGGGGACGTCTGGGCATTCTGACTCTCGGTTAAAGATCTTCAAATGCCAATTGCAATTGAGTCGGCTTTCGCGAAACCGTTGCTTTCTCGCCTCGTAGGTGACGCATTACATGATCTGCAATTGCCTTGGCAAAAACTGGCGGTACCGCATTCCCAATTTGAATTGCAATGCGAATTTTTGTGCCATGCCAGAGAAAAGTATCGGGGAAGGTCTGAATACGAGCGGCTTCCCAGTGTGTTATCGGTCGGTCTTCGGATGGATGTAGATATCTTCCCTTTTCGGGCTTATAGAATTCAGTACGAATCGTACATCGAGCAGGCCCATCCCACTCAAGACGGCCAAAAAGATCCGTTCCTCCCTTGGTTTTGCGAATCCAGCAATCGGGAGTCAGCTCAGGAGCGATGGCTTGCAGATCGAATCGATTTCCCCCGGGAGGGATAAGTCTATATCGTTCTCGTGATTTGTCGGTTGGATTTCGTCCGATGTGCAACTTCGGAGTTGGAACAGGCGTCTGTTCAAGCTCAGAATAACTTGGTTTTAACGGAATTCCTTGAAATGCATCACGCACTGTACGACGAATTTCATTCGGAGGCGGAAGACAAATTCGACCTAAACGAGATCCTAGAATAATCGCTCGACGTCGATTCTGCGGGACACCAAAATCAGCGGCACAAAGGATACCACTGCTAAAGTCACCTACATGAAACCCAAGCCTTCTAGCTTTCCGAATAATTTGTTCGCCTTCCGTGCTCTTTAGTAGATTTGGAACGTTCTCGATGACAAAGACTTTGCAATTCGTCTTCTCAACGATATCCATGAAGTATCGCCACATTTCGCGTCGTGGGTCTGACGCCTGATTGCCCGTGAGGTTGGAAAAGCCTTGACATGGGGGTCCACCAATTACAACATCTGCTTCCAAGCCGATATTCAGTTTACAGACATTTACGATGTCGTCAGCAATGATGTGTTTACCAAAGTTCTCTGCATAAGTGGCTGCGAAATCAATCTCTTTCTCGACCGCAAGGATTGGAATGAATCCAGCATCAACGAAGCCTTGAGTCATTCCACCAGCACCGGCGAACAAGTCAATCATTTTGTACGGCTTCGTCACAATCCCCATCCTCCGTAAAATCGAATCTAATCACCCCAAGTATGGACCTAGGATTCCGGTGTGGGCGTGAATTTTTAGAGCCCACCGGACACTGTGTTCATTGTCGCAGATAGGTTCCTGAAATGTCTAGTCGTCAGAAAAGATTTACTTTACAAGCACAAGCCAAGCACTGGGCAAACTAACAAGGCAAGGTAGGCTAAATGGGCAAAGTTTTAAAGCTTTGCGGCACTACTTGCTCGCAAGCAGTGACACTTCCGCAAAAAAACTTGACTGCAATTGCTATCGTATCAATTGCCTTGGAATTGGGCCGAGCTGGAAATATTGCTATCAATCCAAATTGGCATAGGCTTTGAGCAGCTAAAATTGATATCCTTCCGTGCATGTTCGACTTTATCTATACCAAAGAAAATATAGCCGCATTCCGCACAACGCAATGTTGTCCTCGGGTATTTCTCAGTCGAATTTTACTCATCATCCTTTCGATTTGCCTTGGATTCTCCGCAGCCAGCAGGTCTCATGCCCAGCAAACCCGCAACGACCCTCCAGATCAGCAAGTGGAAGTCTTTCCTCTCGATTTGAACTTGAGAATCGTTTGGGGTGGCCCGAAGCCTGAAAGCTACAGCGGTTCGATCGAATTGGATAGCGGTGTCCTATCCGGCACACAGCAACTCGGCATCGACCCAAACGATCCGAGTTTCATTCTCAAAGACTCCGATGGCCGACTCGTCTTCGACGATCGAGAAACCCAATTCGGTGGCTGCGATATCCGAGTTCAAGCGAAATCGA
>JAYVBW010000527.1:0-2754 GCA_043750255.1 Pirellula sp. | reverse complement strand
AAATGAAATCTGCCTCATCAGCCTTCTCAATGCCGTACTGCAGTTTCCGTATCCTGTTGTTTCAGTCGAGTATCTCAATCCGTTCGGACTGAAGGATTTCGAGACGGACAAGCTAATTTGCGTGGACGTAAAGGCAACCGACCAGCGTGGCAGGGTTTTTGTCATCGAAGTCCAGATCGTGGTTCAATCGAGTTTTGCCAAGCGTGCTGTCTTTTATGCTTGTGAGGCTTACACCGATCAACTCCGAGTTGGGCAAGGGTACAGTGATCTCAAAGCAACGTATTCGATCTGTTTACTGATGCGAAATTTGTGGGACGACGATCAGCTTCATCACCAGTTTCAATTGGTTGACCGAGAAAGCGGGACAGTATTGGAGAATTCGATCGAGATTCACACGGTCGAGCTTGCCAAGTACAATGGAGTATCGACGGAAGTTCGCAGTGCGAGCGTTTTGGAGCAGTGGGCTTATTGGATTAAGAATTCGAGTGAACATACGGTCGAGGAGCTACGAGAGTTGCTTCCAGGTTTGGAGTTTCTTCGGGCGACGGGTGAGTTATATGCGATTCGAGAGATAACGGAGGAAAAGCAAATGTACGATGCAAGAGAGAAAGCCAGTTTGGATATACAGTCCAATTTAATTGACGCACGCCAGGAGGGGCGTCAAGAAGGCATTGAGATAGGCGAGCAGCGAGGCGAGCAGCGAGGCGAGCAGCGAGGAAAGCTAAAGGGCAGTATCCAGATTTACGAGGGTCTACTTGGAGATGCGGTAACCTCCGATAGCGACCTGAGCAATCAATCCAATGAAGCGTTGGAATTGAGGGAGGCGCAATTGCAAAAGCGACTTCGCGACCGAACAACGTAGATTCAGATCATGCCAACAGAACTCGCGGAGCGGCGATCATAAATGGGGAGGGATCTAGGGGGGAGGGATACAGGGGCCATCCATATAAGTATTGTGGGAACCAAACAAAGGTGTCAGGAGTCATTGTTTTGAAAGTAGGCGCAACGGCGTTGGGTCAGACCCTGTTTACAGTTTGTTCACGCATCACCACAAATCAGATTGCATTGGAATTCTCGATTTGAAGTAGCAGTACCATTCCTCAAATTCTAAACCCACCTTTGTTTGGTATTCGTCAGTGATTGGGACTGGTTGGATTCGCCCAGTGCCCGCCGACGTTGTTGCCTCGAACAACAAACCCTTTGTTGTGCCAATCGTACCAAGTCGTTACGTCCGCTGCCGCATAGCGAATCGTTAGTCCGCATCGTCGTCGTTCTGATTCGTTGGCCTCGGAGCCATGCAGTAATAAATCGGAATGCATCGAGAACTGACCGGCTTGGAGCGTCACGTCGACTTCGGCGTCGCCGTACGAAGTTGGATTCTTAACGGCCAAATCCAACACGGTATCTACTTCATCGGTCTCGTCGTAGTCGATTAAACCGTGTAGATGCGAGCGAGGAATAAACTTCATATTCGCGTTCTCCGGATCTGCATCGTCGATGGCCAGCCATACGGTGACCGTTTTGGTGGGACTCAACGGCCAGTAAGTGCTGTCTTGATGCCACGGGACTCGCTTGCCATCATGCGGCATCTTGCAGAAAAAATGCGAACCCCAACAGACAACGTTGGGGCCAAGCAAATCCGATACTGCATCCACAATCCTTGGGTGTTGTACCAACTGGTAGATGCGGGCGAATCGCAGGTGTGCCGTGTTGATAGAATAACTGGTTCGCCCCAGTTCGATGAATGCAGCGAGTACGCCATCAAAAAACGCGCGGAGTTCGCGAGCTTCGGCCGTATCAAGCCCGTTGAATGGCATCAAATAACCTTTGTCATTGTATTGCTTGATCTGCATGGGACTCAACGTTTTGAGCCCAGAGTCAACCGATGGAACAAATCCAATCTTGCGTGGCAGTGCTGCCAACTGAGTCGGAGTCGGATTCGGAATATCATCAACTTTAATGGTCATCGTTTTTTGAGCCTCTTCTTCGTATTATAGTGGTATTGTGTATTGGATTCCGAAATGACCTCTATCAACGATTGTATCCATGTTAACTAAATATCCTAACACCATGAAGTTCCAAGTAGTTTCGGCCATCGTAGTTTTCGCTTCGTTTTTTGCTCCAATTGCCCTCGCGCAAGTCGACGATGAATCAAAAGGAATGCCCCTGGTATTTAGCGACGACTTCGAAAAGGGTCGCGACAAATGGGAGACAACCGACGATGGCTCATGGTATCTGCACGAACAAGATGGCAAGAAATCTTTTGGTCTCAACAAGCGGATCAGCGACTACCAACCCAAGGTACGAAGTCCGCACAACATTGCTCTAATCAAGGACCTTCAGTTGTCAGACTTCGTTCTTATCTTTAAAGTGCGCAGCACCAAGGACACTGGCGGCCATCGGGATTGCTGTGCATTCTTTTGCCACCAGGATCCACAGCACTTTTACTATGTACACCTTGGCGCAAAGCCGGATCCCGCAAGCGGACAGATCATGATCGTCAACGCCGAACCACGTCGTCCATTGACCGAAAACAAAAAGGAAGTTGCGTGGGACGACAAATGGCATACCGTTAAAGTAGTTCGAGATAGTAACGTCGGAACTATCGAAGTCTTTTTCGATGACATGAAGAAGCCGCATTTGATCGCAACGGACAAGACCTTTGGAAAAGGCCGAATCGGAATTGGTTCCTTCGACGACATGAACGATTTTGACGACGTCCGATTGTTTGGCAAGTAGTTAAGAAAGTTGAAC
>JAYVBW010000526.1:0-1860 GCA_043750255.1 Pirellula sp. | reverse complement strand
AAACTTTCATGTCAGCACAGCCTGCTCCGTCCCGACGTTTCAAGGTTACCTGCAAACTTGCACTGCAATCGTGAAGTGTCCGGCTGAGGACAGCCGGACCTACGTGAGGTTTCAAGGTTAGGGGCAATCTCGCGTTGCAATCGCCTTGTGGAATAGTTGATAACCGATACTGCGTTAATGTTTGGGTGATTGGATGTGGAACCCCTGACTCTTTAAGCAGTTCTGCTGTCGCGAGTTTGTCGCTCGTGGCTTGAAGAAAGGAAGCCGTTGAAGCAATGACAACTGCTCCTGCCAATCGAAGCTTGTTTACGATTCGTTCCAGTTGCTGATGAATCTCAGGGGCGATGACAATAGTCCGATCACATTGCAACGCAACCTCGATCCACCGATCCAACCATGCGAATTCGACATTGTGAACTTGCAATCCGCTAAACCGTTTCAAGAGCGAAACAACCAATGGATCAGCAGCCGCTTTTCGTTCCATGCATGTATGCACTTCATGGCCGCACTCTGAGAGGTCGGTCGCCAATGCGGAAAGCATCGACAACCCTTCTCGATACAGGGGGGCGAGGAGATCGATACTGCGAGGAGAGATGTCCGGCTGAGGACAGCCGCAGCGAGGAGAGATGTCCGGCTGAGGACAGCCGGACCTACGTGGCGCACCGCTCAGATACTCAAGGACAGCAACCTTCACTCGTCCCGTCGCAGATCCAGATTAGCTTTGGCAAAGGTATTGGAATACCAAATACGCCACTCAGGGATGTTGTATTCATAGTTAGCGTTGTCTACGAGTGAGCGTAGTGCGCCCAGCACAGTCGAATGATTGTATAGGGCCTTTGTCGTCACAGTTTTTGGGCCTCCAAAGCCTCCTGACACGCTCCCGTCTGTACTTTGGCTTACGGGATTAGGTATGGTCGATGTCTTAGTTAAGATTGAAACGAGCCTGTCGATTAAAGTCGGGATGGCTCGCTTGTCGGCAAAAGATTGCACGTTGCTACCTGCCCGATCGACTGCTCCTGTCGTCGACTTATCGTTACTGATCACATTCAAAAATTGCTGGAAGGCGTACTCTCGGCTCGCCTCTGTTCTTTCCAGCAACTCAATGGCTTGACTGACCATCTGCGAATTCGTCGAATTCATCGCGATCTTAACGAAGATTGAGTTGGCTGAGTTATCTGGCATTTTAGCGAGAAGCTCCATATACATGTCCGCTCGATTGGTATCTTTTTTGAGCAAGTCGTAGATTTTATTGATTGCCAATCGGTTATCTAAATTGTAGATAGCCTTCATAGCCACTGGGTCAACTAAAGTACTAAAGAACTCTTTGGCTTTCGCTCCCATCGGTCCTTGTTGATTGAGGTTTCGCAAATGTTGATCAATAAGTGCTTCGATTTTTTTTGTTTCAACAAGCCGCGCTTTGTCAAAATCCGCAATTGCTTTGGATTGCGGCGTGTCCCATTTGTTTCCTGGCAGGCTGATCATGCCCTTTCTCTTTTGCAATACATCGCGGCGAGTCCATTCGCCTGTTAGTTTGTCTTGACTATATCCAATTGCACTCCAATTTTCGTTACTGGGATCGAGTTCAACGGCTCGTTCCTTGTGTGCATACGAAAGTGCTTTTGGATCGCGAGTAAGATTGAGACAATCTAGACTGACGGCACGATGCAATTCGGCCGTATCCTCTTTGCCGATCAACCATGACATGTACGTTTTTTCATGTTCGAGTGTGACCAAAGACGTCTTGATTTTGCTGCTTGCGATTTCCAAATCGACGCCATCGTTGGTTCGGATCTTGAGAACGCTACTGGCCGGGTCATTAATAAGTTTACCGGTGATGATTCCACCTCCACGGAGCTCAAA
>JAYVBW010000525.1:0-5581 GCA_043750255.1 Pirellula sp. | reverse complement strand
CAGGCCCATGCGTTGCAATTGCCGGACGACGAAGCAGCGGAAATTTTAAAAGACTATCGGTGGGCAAGCCATAGGAAACGGCCACAACTGGGCGTGAATATCGCAGTGGGCGTAACGATTAAAAACCCATTGAATTCGCCCGATCTTTCTCCGATCGGAACGGACAATAAGAATCAAGGTGGTGGTGGTAGTGATTTTAGTTTTGGTTCTACGGATGGATCAGCTGGAATGGGCGGAGCAGGTGGAGCGGCAGACCCGTCGAAATCGAAAACCTTGATCGATTCGACCGGAGTGTTAAGTACACGCCTCGCACAAGTCTTCAAAGAGAGACACGAAAAGGGCGTTTGGGCACCAGCGTTTCAGGAGTACTGGCTGGTCACTGCACGTGAAAACGGGTTTGGTGCTATGGCCGGTGGAGGCTTTGAAGCTGGAAGTGGAGGATATGGTTATAGCGAAGGTGGCTTCGGCAACGGAGATAGTGGCTTGGGTGCTAGCGGTGAAAATTTTAGCGACGGAAGACCAGGCATGTTTGGAGAAGGGCGCGGCCCTGAAGGCGGTATGCCAGCCTTTGGTAATAACGCAATGTTACCCGCTGGTTCAACACCGATCACACCCTGCTTGACTTTTATAGGGGTGGATGAATCGACCAAACTTATGAAAAAAGCGGTTCAGGATGGCTATGATGTTCTAATGATTTTTGAAGTTACCATCGGCTTCAATCGTGTCATCCAAATGGTGACCAACGATACACTGATTCGAGTTGTTCAACCCAATATCGTTCCAAAGGATGTTAAGAAAGTCTATGTATCCAAGGTTCTTAATAACCTTCAAGTCGCGAGAAGCAAATCTAAAGGCGAACCGGACGGAGTCGATGAAGCGATGGAGAAGATCATAAAAAGCACTGAAGAGGCGATTGGCTTGCAAGCTATACCAACAGGCTTAACACCTGAGATTATTGCGACCAGACGCATTCCTGCCTTGATCAAGGAAACGGAAACTTCGGTAATTGATCGACTGAGTGAAGTTAATTTATACTATTCCAAAGGCTACCTTAACGAGACTCAGAAGACCGACGCGTTCGAAAAGATTGCAGGTCAAGCTGGCAGAGTCATTGCTACTGGTTCTCCAGCCGAAAAACTTGCAGAAGTCGGTAAGCTATTGGAGCGTGAGTTCAAGTAAGTGTGCGATAGTTTTCATGCAATCCGAACGGAAAAAGAGACCGAGGCGACGAGTCACTCGTTCCTATTCATGGGATTAGGAACGATGTCATTCAAAGTCGAAAGTGGGCGGAGGCGTCCTTTCTCAGGCATTATACGCCGCTGCAACTATCAGCATTGGACCTTAACGCGTATAGTAGTTGCATGCATCGTTACGTGTTGTAATTGGGCGGGAGGGCGAGGCTTCTGCTGAGCAAGTTCGAGATTGGCTTGGCAGGAGCCTCGCCCTCCCGTTTGGAATGTGTCTTTGCAATGCTTAATACTGAGGTGGATGAATTGATGGGGCTCGTGCCTCCCACGAACTCTGTTATGGGAGTGGTGCACGTCAGCCGTCCTATGCTTCATCCCAATATTTACCGTCGTCGCATTCTGGAAATCGAGGGAAATCCGGCACCCGGCCAGTGGGTCGCGGTTTATCACCAACAGTTACCGCTGAACCCCAAAACTAGCGGTCCGCAAGAGCGGAGCGATTCTCCCTACCGACCGAGAACTCCAAAGACACAAGAACCGAGTGGTACGCCACAACTTTTTGCGTACGGCATTTACAATCCGAAATCCGAAGTTGCGGTCCGACTCTACTCTTGGTGGGGACAATGGCCGGATGAAGCGTTTTGGCAACTCAAAGCCCGAGAAGCTGTCTCGCTGCGACGCGACATTCTCAGGCTCGATGAGACCACCGATGCCTATCGCGTTTTGCATGGTGAATCCGACGGTACACCTGGACTGGTTGTCGATCGCTATGGCGACTGTTTGAGCGCCGAAGTTTTCAGCCTTGGCATGTCGAAACGTTGCGAACCTATTCTTGAAATGTTAGCAAAGGAACTTGGTACCAAACACTATCTCATACAGGAGTGCCCGCAGTTTATTAGTCAAGAAGGCTGCACGGTGCCAAATCGATCTTCCCCTGATCTTCCGCCCGTCGTTACGATCACCGAAAACGGCGTCAAGTATAAGGTACACTTTGGTACCGGCCACAAGACTGGCTTTTTTTGCGACCAACGCGACAACCGTCGACGACTTGCGGAACTGTGCAAAGGAAAAACGGTATTGGATCTTTGCTGTTACACGGGTGGCTTCGCAGTCCAGGCGGCCAAAGCAGGGCAAGCATCCGAAGTAACCGGTGTCGATCTTGATGCGGAGCCTCTCGTTACCGCTAAAAAGAACGCTGACATTAATCATACTCGAGTCCGCTTCGTTCAGTCCGATGCATTTGCGTTCATGCGCGATATGCTTCGTATCGGTCGACAATACGATGTCGTCGTCTTGGATCCGCCGAAATTGATTCGCTCGCGCCTGGAGCTTGAGGAGGGAACACATAAACATTTCGACCTTAATCGGCTGGCGATGCAGATGGTCAAGCCAGGGGGACTCTTGTTGACATGTTCCTGTGCTGGTTTGCTGGATAGTGAAGCCTTTAACGGTGTGGTGCGTTCGGCTGCCAAGGCGACTGGATTCGACGATTCTGGAAATCCGTACCCGCCGAGAACGCTCCAAATAATCCATTCCAACGGTGCGGCACCCGACCATCCTGTCGTAGCCCACTGCCCAGAAACAAGCTATCTAAAAAGCATTTGGGCTCGCGTTTTATAGTCATGCATGATTGAAAGGATATTCGCGAGCATGAACCCTCTGGAGCGATTCACCGCGTTTGACTTAGAAAGTCGTTTCAAACCCGCTGGCGATCAACCTCAAGCGATCGCAGAGCTCGTGCGCGGCCTGAACATTGGCAAAAAACACCAAGTCCTCATGGGTGTGACCGGCTCTGGCAAGACGTTTACAATGGCAAATGTCATACAAGCTGTTCAAAAGCCAACGCTGGTATTGAGTCACAACAAAACGTTGGCTGCTCAGCTTTATTCTGAGTTCAAGGAATTCTTTCCTCGCAACGCCGTCCATTACTTCGTTAGCTATTACGACTACTACCAACCCGAGGCGTACATCCCGCAACGCGATATTTACATCGAAAAGGATGCTTCCATCAATGAGGAAATCGATCGGTTGAGGCTGGCGTCGACCAGCGCACTCGTCAGCCGTCGCGATTGCATTATCGTTGCGAGTGTGTCCTGCATTTATGGATTGGGGTCACCCGAAGAGTACAAACGCAGCGTGGTGCCTATCCGAGTTGGCGAGTCCGTCAACCGCGAGGACCTGCTCCTTCGCCTGATTGACATTCAATACGAACGAAACGATATCGCGTTCGAACGTAGTAAGTTTCGCATTCGCGGCGACACGATGGAGTTGTGGCCATCCTACGAAGAATTTGCATATCGCATCGAATCATGGGGGGACGAGGTTGAGCAAATTTCTATAATCAATCCCACGAGTGGCGAAGTGATCTCCCGGCTAACCGAAGTTTACATTTATCCGGCAAAGCACTTTGTAACTTCCGAGGAACGAATCCACAATGCGATCAAAGTGATTCGGCAGGAGCTGGATATGCAACTCGACAAGTTCAAGTCGGAAGGAAAAATCCTGGAAGCACAGAGGCTCAATGCGAGGACTCGATTTGATTTGGAGATGCTGCAACAGGTCGGTCATTGTCCCGGTATCGAAAACTACTCGCGTCCATTGTCTGGAAAAGAACCAGGAGCCGCCCCCGACACCCTCTACGATTTCTTTCCCAAAGACTTTTTGTTGATGGTGGACGAATCGCACGTGTCCGTGCCGCAGGTGCGAGCCATGTACGCAGGCGATCGCAGCCGAAAGACCACGCTCGTGGAACACGGTTTTCGTTTGCCATGTGCTTTAGACAATAGGCCGATGAAATTTGACGAGTGGGAGGCCAAGATCAATCAAGTGGTTTTCGTTTCCGCAACACCGAGCAACTACGAGCTTGAGCAAACCCAGGGTGAAGTCGTTGAGCAAATCATTCGCCCGACGGGATTGCTCGATCCTATTGTCGAAGTGGTGCCAGCTCGTGGTCAAGTTATGCATTTGCTCGGCCAGATACGTGAACGCATCGCGATGGGAGACCGAACGCTGGTTACCGCGCTGACAAAGAGATTGGCAGAAGATCTATCGAATTTCTTTGTCGAGAATGACCTCAAGTGTCGATGGTTGCACAGCGAGCTGGATGCATTTGAGCGAGTGGATTTATTGAAGGAATTGAGAGAGGGACGTTGCGATGTGTTGGTCGGCGTCAATCTGCTTCGCGAAGGGCTCGATCTTCCTGAGGTATCTATGGTCGCTATCTTGGATGCGGATAAGGAAGGATTCTTGCGCAGTGAGACTTCGTTGATCCAAACGATCGGACGTGCAGCCAGAAACGCAAATTCCAAAGTAATTCTGTATGCCGACAGAATGACCGCGTCAATGCAAACGGCGATTGAAGAGACGCAACGTAGACGGAAATTGCAGGAGGCATACAACTTGGAACACGGAATAACGCCCGAGACGGTTCGCAAGGGGGTGAGTGCCAGCATCCTTCAAGCGGCAGAGAATCGCAAACGAGCCAGAGACATGGTTCGAATCGACACCAAATCGGAGCGCATTACCGAGGACTATCTCAAGACGATGGAGGAGGAAATGCTGGCTGCCGCAGAGAATCTAGAATTCGAGCGAGCCGCTGCTTTGCGAGACAAGATTGTGCGCATGAGACAGCGAATCGGCGAACCTGTCGAAAGCGATAGTAGCGATGAACGAATGGTAGGTGGCCGTCAACGCAAACGGTCCTCTACTAAAGGCTCGGGTTCGCGTGTACCTAGACCAAAACAGAAATAATTGGCGAAATCAAATCGAATATTGCACCTCACGTCATGTTGTATGTGAAACTCTCAAATGGACTTGTTCTAGTCTTTTAAAATCAATTTCTTGGCTGCCACACTGTCTTGCAATCCTTTCACCGCTGGGTTATTGTTTCGGACCCATGACAGGTCGAGTACTCTGGATGGACCGAGATTGGACGCTATTGGGCGCAACGTTGAAAGGTGATTGATGAGGATTTTGGCAGCATGGGACGACAAGGCGGAAGCCGAACTTATCTCGGCGTACCTTGGTGTCGACGAAAACGACGTAACCATGACGACGTCGCCCGCAGAATTCCGTTCGGCGATTGAGTCGGGTCGACCGATTGATATCGTGCTGATGACTATTGGGTTGCCGGATTCGGAGTCCGCGTTCGAATTGTTTTCACTCTTACGCCAGCGTTATCCCGAATCGCCAGTCGTGGGTGCTTGCTCGCCCTCAGACGTCTTCCGCGTAGTGCGATTCATGGCCAATGGCATGAGCGCCTATCTTACGCGGGATGATCGTGGCGACTACATGTTCCTGATGCAGGCAGTCATGGAAAGTACGCTGGACGCAGTTCGAACAGCCCGAGAGAAGGAATTAGCCCAAAAGATTCGAGACGAAGTTGAATCGGTTCG
>JAYVBW010000524.1:0-2771 GCA_043750255.1 Pirellula sp. | reverse complement strand
ACCAACAGAATTCAATGAACGGATAATGATCTTTCGCATAACACCGGAATCGTCTGCAACTAATACTTTCATAATTTCTCCTACGTCGACGTTGGTGCTGAACGGATCGAAAGTGTTTTGTGGGGGGCAAATATCCATTCGCCGATTGCTTGGGACGCGTAACTGTTGGTTACAGTCTGGAACAGTCAAATCGAGAATGACGATTTCGAAGAATTTTTCGACCTGTAGGATTGAAATCGTGGTTAAATGCCAGCAACTGTGTGTTTAGCCCGTTTTTTTGCGATCTATGGGTTCATGTCTATCCGCTAATCCCGTTGCGTATTGAACATGCGATCGCCGGCATCACCAAGTCCAGGCACGATGAACTTGTGATCATTCAATTCGGGATCGATGGCCGCCACAAAAACCTTGACCTCGGGAAACTCAAATTGAAATTGCTCGACTCCTTGTTTGGCTGCTAGAACACTCAGAACGCGAATGTCACGCACGCCCCATCGCTTCAGGGCCAGGACAGCGGCTCGAATCGAACCGCCCGTTGCTAACATCGGATCTAAAACCAAGCCGACGTCCACGGCGTTGCCGATCGGCAGCTTGCAATAGTATTCGACCGGTTGAGCCGTCGCTTCGTCTCGGTACATTCCTAAATGCCAAACGGCAGCATCCGGAATCAACTGTAAAACAGGTTCTACGAGTCCCAAACCAGCTCGCAAGATTGGCACGATTCCAATGCGTTGAGCCATCCGACTGCCGGTCATTTGTGTCAGTGGCGTGTGAACAACAGTAGGTTCGAGTTCCAGATCGTCTGTGGCTCGAACAGCCAATAGCATTGCTAATAAGTGTATTTGGGTTCGAAATTGGGCAGGACTTGTTCGGATGTCTCGCAGGATGGAAAGGTGATGGGCGGCTAACGGGTGAGTTAGCTCAAAAACGTTTTGCATGACTGCTATTCGCCTGGATTTTTATTAAAAGAAGTAACGTCAACGTATTTGTACGTGCCGCGATTCATTTCCGCCAAAACTCGAATCCAGCTTCCGTCGTTGGACGCAGGGCCTAAATTGAATTGTACCGCGTGAATGGTTGTTTTTGATAGCTCGGCTCGTTCGCGGATTTCGTACAGTTGGGGCAGCGTCAAACTAGGATCGTCCGCATCTGTTAAGAAAAAAAGTACTTCGGGAGACATAGCCAAAGCCTGTCTCAATGCAGGGAGGTGGGCTGTGCCGCCATCGCCGGGCATTGTCTTGACGAAATTGGTTGCCCGTCGTTTATCACTGTCCGTCGCAAAGAACATTTTTCTCGCCATGGGAGAAAGCGAGTCGTTGTAGAAAACGATTTGAAATTGGTTGTACTCATTGAGCGATTCCAAGCTCTTTAGCAATTCTCGCTTGGCATATCGCAATGGGGCCGCGTTGTAAGCATTCATTGAATCCGAACGGTCGATGACATAAACAAACGAGGACCCAGAGCCTTCAACTCCAAAAAAAGATGTTTTGGTTTTTTTGCCGGTGCCACGCCCTCTTCCACCTGCGCTCGAGCCCGATCCGCCATCGCCAGAAAGTCCATCGCCAGAAAGTCCGGTTCCGTGACTCCCATTCTGGCTTAGGTTCGTTTCAGACGGGCCGGTCTGGTTGCCAATCAGATCAGAAACGATGTTTTCGATGGATATGGGTGGTCCTGCGGCGTTAGTAACGGAAATCGGAATCGCATTGCTCGAAACTGTACTAGCGCTGTTTGTTCCGGTTGCCCCCCCCTCTAGCGAGTACTCACTTCCTTGGTCGGTTTCTTGAGCGACGGCAATACCGACTTGTCGCTCTGGTTGTCCGGAAGTCCCGTGAGTTTGAGGTCGCAAAAGCAGGGCAAAAAAGACCAGCAACGTCGTGTGGAAGAGGCAACTCGCGATCCAAGCACGAAAATCGGACCAAGACTTTTGCTCGAAAACGAACCGACGGCGATCCCTTCGCAATAGTAAATCCAAATTCGGTCGGATTTTCGAGTTTTTTAAAGGGGTTGCCATGAATGCCTCCGTTCCTAAAATCCTGGGCCGCAGGCGCTTGCTGGATTTCGCATAATTCCTAGATTTTCTACCTTATTGCCGAAAATAGCAACCAACAAACAAATTCGCTAAAACGTCTGGTTGTGTCGATATTGCCGAAAACTCACGTTAATAGGAACTTTGGTTCATTTAAGTGCATCGTACTCGCAGTTCGTTTTGTTGACAGTGAATGGCGTCCAACTACCATAGAAATTCGCGTGTACCACTGGTACGCTCAATTTTTTGAGTGGAATGCTGCTGGCACGACAAAAACACTGCATTTCTTCTCTGTCCGTTCGTCACTTGGGGATCCCACGGTGAATTCACGTAAGCCTGCATTTGGTTCTATGAAGTCCAACACAACAAAAAAGGCTACGAGCCGAAAACTCGCCAGACGTGCTCGACAGTTCGAGATTTTGGAACGGCGAGAGCTAATGACCGCGAATTTTTCGCCCCAAGTCAATACAATTTTGGCTTCGATGCTGTTCAAGGACAGTGCGGCTTATGACGCTGCTGGAGTAGTTTTAACTGCAACATTTGGAGGTGCTGCCGCCGTTTCCAGTAATTCAATCGGAGGAGAGCAGAATGCTCCGTTTAATACAAACGAAGTTGAACCGAATAACGTCCGAGCAACGGCCAACTTTCTTCCGCTTGGAAACGGGTCAAGCCAGAACAGTGTAGTGAACGTTACCGGCCAGATGCAAAACCTTTTTGATGAAGACTTTTTTGCTTTTGACTTGAA
>JAYVBW010000523.1:0-5203 GCA_043750255.1 Pirellula sp. | reverse complement strand
CGACGTTTGCTATAAACATCAATTTAAAAACTCATCCACCAGATTGTCAAAGATCAGTTCAACCTAACAACGTTTCGCAAGCCAAAACGCTCTTTCGATGCGATTCAACCCGCCAACCGTCGCTCAGTTGGGGTCGACGTTGTAACCGAGGGTATCGGTTACTGTCAACAGTTTGTTCCTCTTATTCTCCAATTATTGGCTTATCGGCCGGATCGGAAAATTCAACCAACCGAGGTCGGTATCAGCCATCAACCGAAGTTGATTACTGCGAGGAGGCGAAAAGGTAGTGGCACCCTGGCAGGCACGCAAGGGGCAAAAATCGTTTTTTTGAAAAATACGTTCGTTGCTCACGTGTCGTTTGGAAAGTGCGATGCGGCTGTTTCACTTCTTCGTTTTTGCCACTCCTGCGTTCTGTGCGTACGGCCGCAGAAAACCAAGGTGAAATATCCCCACAAAATGTATTTTCAAAAGGGGCTTTTTGCCGATTCCGCGCGAATCAAGAGAAAGTTTTGGTTTCGATCCACGCCGCAAAGTATCAAGATGGCTTCAATTACCCCAATAAATTCAAATTTCTCCCCTTCCAACATCAACCTTCCTCCTCCTGTTCCCAAAGCGGGTGCCAATGGATTGGAAGAAGCCTTGGAACGAATAAACCGACTCGCAACACAAAACTCAGCGGCCAGCAGCCCCGTCCGCCCATACGCTGCACAGTCCTCGACATTGTCCTCGTCGCCGCCTAGCACAGCGAGTATTAAAGAGGTTAGCAATGCCAATCCGCTCCTTAAGGTGACGCATAATGCGAACGAACCAATTGTTCCTCTCGAACCGTCCACCCTGGAAGCGACTGGAATTACTGGTCAAATCGTCGAAGAAATCATCATGCGGTTCCTTCTGAATCGCGGAGAAGCATCCGGCCGCGCCATTGCGGATCAGATCAAGCTGCCATTTCGATTGATTGAGCCTACTTTGACTAGACTCAAAGCCCAGCAACTCAGTGGTTACCTGGGCTCCACAGCGATGAATGACTATATACACACTCTTTCGGATACCGGTCGCGACCGAGCTCGACGGCACATGCAAAAGACAACCTATTTCGGTTCGGCCCCCATACCGTTGAATCAATACGTGGATTCCGTTCGGTTGCAATCCGTCGAGCTACAGCATCCAAGCCGTGAGGATCTCAAGGCTGCCTTCGCGGATTTGCTGGTTTCGCCTCAACTGCTAGCTCGGCTCGGGCCTGCGGTAAACAGCGGCCGCGGCATGTTTCTATTCGGCTTCCCTGGCAACGGTAAAACAAGCATCGCAGAACGAATAACCCGAGCTTTCGGAGAATTCATTTGGATTCCACGAGCCGTTCTTGTAGACGGCGACTTGCTACGTGTTTTCGACCCTCTCAATCACGAGGAATGCCCGCACGAAAAGACGGATGGCCTGCTTCGGGACAGCCAAATCGACCATCGTTGGGTCCGAATTCGACGTCCAACGATCGTCGCTGGGGGGGAATTGACAATGGCCATGCTGGAAGTGTCGCGAAACCTCGAAACCAATGTCAGTGACTCGCCGCTGCAACTCAAAAGCAACTGCGGTGTTCTGCTGATCGATGACTTTGGCCGGCAACGCATGAGCGTCGACGAATTGCTGAATCGTTGGATCGTTCCCCTGGAAAAGCGCTACGATTACCTGAGCGTTAGCAGTGGGAAAAAGGTCCAGGTCCCCTTCGATCAACTCGTTATTTTCAGTACAAATCTCGAACCGAAGGACCTTGTTGACGACGCTTTCCTTCGCCGAATCCCCTACAAAATTGAAGTGCAAAACCCTACGGAAGAGGCTTTTAGGAAGCTATTTGAAATCATGTGCAAGGTAATCAAAATCCCGCATAAACCTGAGCTGATCGATTACCTAATCGAAATGCACTACAAACCCATCGGACGCCCGATGCGGAACTGCCACCCCCGGGACTTGCTTCTCCAAATTCGTTCCTACTGCTACTTCAATACGGTGCCACTCGAATTAAAACGCGAATATCTCGATTTCGCGGTCGAAAACTATTTTTCGATTATGTAGACCAACGCATGCTAAAATGCGGTCTTTGTTTAATCCTGAACCCTAGGCAACCTTATGCAGCCCTAGGTGTCCGCGTTAACAATCCTCTCCTCAAGGCGGTTAACGAAATTGTCACCTTGCGTAAAAGCGACGCTTTTCGAACAATGGCACTAGCGGTTGAATCTTGTTTGAACACAATCCTAGGACTGATCAAACCTTTTATAGTAGTGGAGCTTGTCCTAAATGGTGCTGTCCGTTCCCGAAACCGTTAAGCCGTTTACCATAAATAGGCTTTACCTAGGGACCATTTTGGTTGTCCACTTGCTTGGCCTGTTGGCGCTCGTTCCCTATTTCTTTTCCTGGATTGGCTTCATCGCCATGTTGATTGGCATCCATGTCTTCGGCCAAGGGATAACGATCGGCTACCACAGATTGCTAACGCACCGCAGTTTCAAAACACCGCGATGGGTTGAGCATACTTTCGCAATTCTTGGCGTCTGTTGCCTCGAGGATTCACCCGCGCGATGGGTTGCGATCCACCGTATTCACCATGTTCATTCGGACCATCAACCCGACCCGCACTCGCCGCTGGTCAATTTCCTTTGGTCCCATTTCGGCTGGTTGATGGTCAACAATCGAGAGACTCACTCAATCAGCGCGATTGAAAAGTTTTCGAAGGATCTGCTGCGAGACCCGTTTTACATGTACATGGAAAAAAGGCCACTGACGAATTTGTACATTGGATTATCGCAATTGCCGATCTTCTTTGTGGCAGGCTACTTGATCGGCTGGATCGGTTGGGGGCAGGCCAGTGCGATGCAACTCGCATTGAGCATGGTGGTGTGGGGTGTGTATTTGCGCATCATCGCTGTGTGGCACATCACTTGGTCGGTTAACTCGCTCAGTCACATGTTTGGGTATCGCAATTACGAAACCGGCGAACACAGCCGCAATAACTGGCTGGTAGCATTGCTAACCGTTGGCGAAGGCTGGCACAACAACCATCACGAAGACCCTTCGTCTGCCAGCGTCCAACATCGATGGTGGGAAATAGATATTAGCTACTACGAGATCAAGCTTTTAGAAAGGATGGGACTTGCGTCGGAAGTGATCGCACCGAGACATACACGGCGCTCGTCGAAAGCGAATGCGGCCTAAGGCGTTGTCAGTCCGTGGTTTGGAGGTTGGTTTTGAAGTGACATAGGCGTCCACCCTGCCTACTGAAGTGGAAACACAGGCAAGAAGCCCTTCACATTTTTTGCCATACTGCTCTTTGCATAGAACAAGGATTGCATTTTGGACAAACGCGCCCGGCTACTTGCACTTGCCAAGACTCGCCAAGGCGCTCGCTGGAATGGCTACAAATGCATCGGAGACTATAAACGAGGCATTTACGAGTGTGATTTCGTGTCGCCATTTACGAAGTCCGCTTGGTCAAAACAATCGCAATAGCGGTGGCGTCAATCGAGTTACATCCGACTGGAATAAAATGAAACATGCCGTTCGGCATCGTATCAAAAGGACATAGTTCATTCGATGCGTTGCGGGTGACAGTCATTCGTTTGTCGCTAACGAACTCGATGGAAGTAGCTGCGACACCCATTCTCGGCGGAGACCGCCGTGCCACATTGGGTCACACGTTAGTCGATGCTTGCTGACTTAGCCACGATTGTATCCATGGTTCATCCAACGCATCGAGGGCTATTTCAGGGGGCTTGGAGTAATCAATTTCATTTCCATAGCGACCGTTTTCGTATGCGAGATTGACCAGCGACTGCAACGGCAATCGGATATCCGGTTCGTTTTCACGCAGCGGAATCCTTATGTCCGGTAGCGGTGAACGAAACGAAGCCTTGTAGACCTCGCTCACTTCGGTCGTTTCACGACGTGTAACACAAATGCGGTACGGCCTGCGAAGTTCAACTGGATAAAGATCTTCGCACGTAGCCATCACCCAAATCCCGTCTCGCAGCAAATCAATCTCTACCAAGCTCACGTCGCCGTAAATGAGCTCGCTCTGCTTTTGAACATACTGCTTTCGTCCGGCATGCGTTTTGTTGGCAGGACTAAGGAACTCAATAGCGGTCACAACGCGTCGGCTTGCTTTCAAATCGAGTATTTCGATGTAGCGCAACGTATCCGGTTCATGGATTCGGCGAATGCGAATCGGCTCACTGAGGGTGTCATCTAATGCGACTGCAGTTGCCCCCGAACTTGAGTCCAAATACGCTGATGCGACCCGCTTGGAAATATGAATATCGGGCGAGATGCGTCGATGACGATCTTTTGGATCGCCGTAGGGTTCATCGACCGAGAGATACTCTTCGACGCGAGCATGTAGATCAGATGGCAATTGCCTCTGGATCGAATCGCAAGAGTACATAGTCAATCGCGTATGAATATCACCCCAGTAGGATTCCAGCCAGGGGTTCATTCCTGGGAATGGGTTCTTCGCAAAATGCATCTGATTGGCTCCGCAGGATCGGCTTCGACTCGACTCCATTTGCAATTATAACTTGCCCAGAGTCATTTGTCGTCAAAGCAAGTCGTAAACACGTCAACGGAGCTTTTGCATGAACCGGATAAAGTCTTTGTCTAACTTGCTTAAATCTTCTCCAAAGCACTGTCTAAAGAGCTCGACGCGTTGCTTGGGGCTTGTCCGACTGCCGGGCGGTTTATCCCGAATACTCTCCATGTAACTCACAAACTGCTTGGGCTTGCTCTTGATCAGATAATAAGTGAGTCCCCATGCTTCGGCATACGAAGAGGACATGGTCTCGGCAGTTCGCAAGCGATTGTCGTCCAACAGCAGCAGCTCTAGCGATTCGCTCGAGCGAGACGGGAGATAGTTCGCTAGGTTCATGTAATTGTGCTTGTTCAGTTTTCCGACGCCGCCCCATCCGTTTTGGCTGGTTAGGTCGGGCGATTCAAAAAAGGTAGCCAGTCCTTCACTTAACCAAAAGGGGCTGTCTCCCAATCGAATTTGAAGTCCGCTATTGAACGAAATCTGATGGCACGCTTCGTGAACGATCGTCGCAATCAACCTCTCTGCCTGTGGTCGCAAGACGATCTGATTGATCAGCTCCGCTCGCATGACTTGAGCCTTGGGGGGAATCAAGCCTTCGATGCCCGTCAGATCGTAGGAGGCCAAGCGATTGGT
>JAYVBW010000522.1:0-4665 GCA_043750255.1 Pirellula sp. | reverse complement strand
GCCCGTAGTCCTTGCTCTATCTTGACGCGGCTGAAATCTTGATGCGTCTGGTCGCGCTTTCGTACTTGCAACAACCCCTCGACTCGTTCGTAGGTCGTGAAGCGTCGACGGCAATGATTGCAAAAACGCCTTCGGCGAATCGCCTTGCCATCCTCTACAATTCGGGAGTCCCGGACTCCGTCGTTATCACTGTAGCAGTAGGGGCATCGCATGAATAATGTTGTCTTGAACGCTTGATGGATTGCAAATTTGTTAGACTTGGATGATGCACTGAATGCTATTTTCGCAGGCCGCTACCAATTGTTCAACCCGCGGGACGTCAATTTAGCCTGATCAGTTGCACTCTTCGAATTTGGAATGGTTTGAGTTTGGAATGTTTTGAGATCGCATGCAACCGCCTTCGCGACTACAATTGCCTACCGTTTGGCAAATCGCAACGGTAACTGGAGATAGGATTTCAGTCTACCTCAAGCGATATGACAGGCTAAAAGCCTATCCCACCTTGAAAGTGCGACAGAAGAAATGACCCAAACGGAAGACTCCACCGCACTAGAAATTGAATCGACAAAACGGTCTACCTCAGCCCTTGTCCCGCTTTTGTTGGCTGGGCTGTTCATGGTGACTGGTATTTGCGTACTGATCATTATCGGTAGAGAAAAAGCTCGAATTGTCGGCCAAACCATCACCGAACTGGATATCCAGCCACTTCTTAACACCGAATCGCCGATAACCGATTCGGACATGGAAGGCAAAGTGGTTGTCCTACATTTCTGGGGCTTTTGGTGCCCCGAATGCGTTAAGGAGTTACCCGATTTTGTCAAAACGCAACGCGACTACAGCAAAGATGCCGAAGTCCTGTTTGCAAGTATTTCTTGCAACAACCAAAGCGATGATACCCAAGACACTCTCAAATTTTACACCAACAAATTTTTGCAAGACGCCGAGGGAAGCGATCTCCCGGCGTACTGGGACCCTGTCGAATTCACTCGGGTTCGGATTAGTCAACTAATGACCGCTGGCGGTTTTTCCTATCCGACCACGCTCGTGATCGATGGAACTGGAAAAGTTGTGGACGTTTGGCGTTCCTCAGTGCCACCGAATGCCTTGAAAAAGGCCATAGAAAAGGCAAAATTAGCCAACAAAGTTAAGTCCTAAAATGCTTAAAACTGTGAAGCCAGCCATCGCCATTACCATGGGCGATCCGACGGGAGTAGGTCCGGAAATCATTGTCAAAGCCTTTGCCAGCGGCCAGTTGGACGAACATTGCAAACCATTGATAATCGGGCGCCCTGCAATTCTTAGACAGGCCGCACATACATGCTCGATCCCTCTCGAAATTAGCGAGGTCGAATCAGTCGACCAGTGGCGTCTAAAATCCGAAGCTCAACAGACACATAAGTCGCAGTCACTTTGGTGCTTGGTTACAGGAAAGTCGGAAGCAGATGATGCGACCGATCCGAAAGTCGACATGCGCGGCGGTCAACTCGCCTTGGACTGCCTAGTCCGAGCAACAACGCTTGCCCTCCAAGGTCAAGTGGATGCAATTGTAACATCACCGTTGCATAAAGTCGCTTTGCTTGCAGCCGGTCACGATTGGCCTGGACATACGGAACTTCTCGCTCATCTATGCGGAGTCAAAGAGTATGCGATGATGCTGTACCTGCCACCTGGCCGTCCTAGGCATGGCGGCCAAGCTGGATTCGGGGTTGTGCACGTTACATTGCACATGGCACTTAGGGAAGTATTCGTACACCTCACGATAGACGCTATCGATGAAAAGATTCGACTCGCTAACGATGTGTTCGTCCGCATTCGAAAGGCGATGGGATTGACGGGTGCCCCACGCATTGCCGTCGCAGGTCTCAATCCACACGCCGGCGAAAGCGGCCGATTTGGTTGGGAAGAGCAAACTATCATCGAGCCCGCAGTCTTGAAGGCATCGAAAAGCCAAATCGATGTAGTGGGACCACTTCCGGTCGATACGTTGATGCCTAAAGCAGTCGACGGCGGATTCGATGCCGTGGTTGCGATGTACCATGACCAAGGTCACATCGCATTAAAACTGTTAGATATGTTTGACGCAGTAAATGTAACCCTCGGATTGCCAATCATTCGAACCAGCGTGGCTCACGGAACTGCACATGATATAGCATGGCAAAATCGAGCGGAGTCATCTGGAATGGTTCAAGCCGTTCTGACCGCAGCAAGACTAACTGTTACTTGAACACTGAGTTTTTTAATACTGTCCTTGTTTGCTTAGGAGCCACAGTTCTCGCTTCGCTGCTTGGCTTGACCCTCGCTCTGCTGACCGTTTGTTTTCGAGTACCATCGCATCGATGGATGTCCAGCATGGTACTGAGCCTGATCTTGATCCCGATTTATGTACAAGCTACCGCTTGGAGCGCCGGGTTCGGAGTCCAAGGATGGTTGCGTTTGAGCCAAGTGTCGGCAGCCATATCACTCAGCACGGCGATCGCCTCGGTTGTTTGGATTCACGGAATAGCTGCGGTTCCCGTTTGCTTTCTCCTATGTGGTTTGGGGCTGAAACGTTCGTTTGACTCCAATACCCGTCAAGCGATACTTGATTTTGGTCCGTGGTACGCGACGTTTCGCTTCCTTGTTCCCAAAATCTGGCCCTGGAGCGCTGCTGGTGCAATTTGGACCATCGCTATGACTGGAAATGACATGGTCGTTACCAATCTGTTTCAAGTTCCCACCCTCACGGAATCGGTCTACCAGCAAGTTCAGTTCAACGAACTGAACTCTAGCACTATTGGAATGGCATGTTCCTTTGCGATCGCTATCGGGATAGTGGTGCTCACGATGGTTTGGCTATTCCAGACGCGGGTCGGCGGTGAGAAAACTGGTCCTCCCGCACCAGTGGACTTTCAGGCGTTTGAGCTACGCGGAGTTCAGCGTTGGATTGGAGCCCTTTTGGGATGGACCATCGTATCGATGGTCGTTTTGATTCCGATTACCAACTTGATCGTAAAAGCAGGATGGGTAGCCACTATGGACCACGAGGAGATTCGCCGCAGGTGGTCGCCACTTGTGCTGATTCAATCCATCGCGCAATCGCGGACGTTCATGAATGAAATGTTTTGGAGCATTCAACTCAGTTTGTTTTCGTCAGCCTTGGCGCTCGTGCTCGGTATTGTCCTGACTGCATGCGTTAGGACTCGATGGTCTAATTTGCTCGCAATTGGGTCGATGGCATTCTTGCTGGCACTCCCTGGCCCGATTATCAATTTGATCATCATAGGAATCTTCGATCGAAGAGAGCCAGAATGGATAGGCACCTTAGCCGATCGCACTCTGTGTGGTCCAATTCTAGCACTACAAAGCAGATGCTTGCCCATCGTTTTCGGAGTGCTCTGGCTGGCTACGGCACGCTACAAAAAGTACCATGAACGATTATTACAACTGGATTTGGGACTTCCCTATTTTACTCGAATCTGGATTCTTTTTAAGGCGATGGTCAATCCACTTGCGGTTGCCTTGGTCATGGCATTTTTTGTTGCGTTTGCGGATCTAGCGAGCTATCTCTTGGTGCAACCGCCACAAGTGTCAACGGTAGCAATGCGCATGTTCGATTTATTACATTACGGCATCAGAAATCGAGAATCAGGTTTGGCTTTGACGTTGGTTTTCGCTGGAGCGATACCGACGTGTTTATTCCTTCGACGCATGGATTTGTAGGCGCAACTGCGATGTTAATCATTCACCCTGGTCGAAAAGTACGCAGATGGGGCTTGGAACAAAAACACTTTGCTGCTGAAAAGTAATGCGCCCGGCTTCTGAATCTACGGAAAAAAGCCCTAACGTATTCGATAGCTGACCGGCAGCCAGCAGCCATTTCGCATCCGGCGTTACGTTGAAATTGCGAGGGGTTGCACAACGTGGGTTTTCGCTCTGCACCCATTTCAATTTTCCTGTCGTTTGGTCGACGGAAAAAACAGTTATTGTGTCGTGACCGCGGTTGGCGGCATACACAAACTTGCCGTTCGGATGAATGCGAATTTCCGAACAGCTCTTGGCTTTTTCTCGGGCAAGTTCTGCAGCCGATACCGTCTCTATTGACTGCGTCGGAGTCATTGTCCCCTGCGCAGCATCGTATTCAAAAACAGTGACTGTTAGCGACAGTTCGTTAACAACATAGATCCAACGCCCGTTCGGATGAAACTTCATATGCCGAGGTCCACTCCCCGGAGGGGTGATCCCACTCCCGTGAGTTTCGATCTTACCTGAAGCGGCATCTAGCTTGTAGATTACTACTTGATCGAGTCCTAGATCAGGAACGAAAACAAATCGATTGTCTGGCGAAACACCTGTCCAGTGCGCATGCGATGCATCCTGACGGTCCGCTACAACTTTCACACCTCCTTGATGATCGATCAATTGAGTTCTTTCTCGCAGCATACCGTCTGGCTGCACGGAAAAGACAGCTACCGAACCGCCACCATATTGAGCTGTAAAGAGCGTCTTACCAGTCTTGTCCAATGAAACATGGGCTGCCCCACCGTCGCCGATCGGGGTAGAGTTGAGCAAACGGAGACTTGGTTTTTCTGGATTGCCCTCGATGGCAAACGCCGCTACTACTTGCACGTTATTGAGCCCGCCAACGGCATACAGAACAGGCTTGGTGGGGTGCTTTGCAAGAAACCC
>JAYVBW010000521.1:0-8188 GCA_043750255.1 Pirellula sp. | reverse complement strand
CGACAGAATTACGGCGAGCAAGTTGAAAAGGCCCTTCGATTTCTCAATGGGTCATCCGTCGAAGTCTTGGCACAAGTCGAACAACAAATGGCCCGAGCCGCAACTGGTCAACACTTCGAGCATGCCGCTCGCATGCGAGACGATTTGAAAATCCTAAAATGGCTTACGAATCGATTGACCAACTTCAAACGAGCACGCGAACACTATTCCTTTATCTATTCCGTGCAAGGGTGTGATGGTCGGGATATTTGGTATTTAATACGAAAGGGAGGTGTCGAACATGCGATTGCCAAACCAAAGAACGCTTCGCAATGGCGATCTGCCCGGACCGATTTAGCAATTTGGTACGAGAACTCCCAATCGGTCGGTTCAGGATTCCTCCGGTATGAAGTGACGATTGGATTAGTAACCGCTTGGTTTCAGAAGAACCGCGACGAATTGCGGGAGACGCAGGCTGTATCCGAAATTCCAACGCGATGGACAGAAATGCAATCGACCTTAAAGAGACAACAACTGACTGTCGGATAGCAGTCTTATTCGCAATAGTAAATATGGGGATGCCTTAAAAGTTACACCACAGGCATTCTGTCATGGTTTCCTTGACTTTGCCAGATGCTGCCTTGTTGTCGATAAGAAACTCATGACGTTTCCAACCGTGTCGTTGTTCCCACTCACGATAGAGATCGCTCGGATAGCCGCTGAGCATGAACTTGCCCGCAATTCCGGCCAGGAGTTGTAGCAATTCGCGGTGCTGAGCTTCCGTCATTTCGAACTCATATTCTCCGGTGGTTGAGCGGGTCTCGTGGACGTAGGGCGGGTCGCAATAAAATAACGTATTCTGGCCGTCCTGCTTACGGATAACGTCACAGGCATTCTGATTCAAGATCACGACTTTTTGTAGACGCTGATGGACGTCAGGCAGTCCTTCAATAACGTTCAGCCACGCGGAGACCTGTTCGTTGATCCGACTTCGGGTGCGATTTCTTGAAAGGGTTGCAAAATCCTTCATCAGTCCCTGCCGAGACTGCCTTGCAAGTATAAAAAACCGAACAGCTCGCTCGACGCGGCTTTCTGAATTATTAAAACTTTTCGAGTTCGAGTTGTTTCGCGCTTCGTCGAACTCAGCTTCGCTGAACGGCGTGAGTTCGATCCGCTGCCGAAACGCTTTAAAGTCCTCAGCATTCTGAAGGACTCGCCAAAAGTTTATCAATTCCCCATGGAGATCGTTAGCGACTTCGCTGCTACCCTGCAATGCAGCGGGCAATTTTTGAGCATCGGACGACATCCAATCTCGATCAGGATCTCGGGCCAGTAGAATGCCTCCACCGCCAAAGAACGGTTCTACATAATGCAGATGTGGCGGCATCAGGCCAACGATCCACTTCCGTAGATAATACTTACCACCGTGCCATTTAATGGGCTGAGTCAGAACTGCCACGAACTACTTTCTGCCAAAAAACGAAACCAATTGAAACACGCAAATGGAGGATACCAGTTGAGTTCAAAAAACTCTAGAGGCTTCCTGCTTGCATTCGGCGATCCGAATGTCTAGCATCTTCGACTTAGCTTCAGTGAACTCGGTCGTAATCTTCTTGGAACAACTGTTGAATGCCGACGATCAATACCATCGCCGCAGCCACGTAAATCACTGCAGCGTAGCTTAGCCATAGATCAACGCCAATCGTCTTTTTCCAAAGGCCAATGAGCAATGGAGCTAGGCCAGAAACAAGCGCACCGAAAAAATTCAGCAATCCGACGGCAGATGCTCGCGTGTCTGCCGGGACGACTTCGAATGCGGCCGGAAAAATGTTAGCCATAAAGAACCCAGCGAAAAGTCCAAACGCCGAAGCAGCCACACGTGTCGCGTAGAGCGTATCCGAATTGCCAATCGCGTAAAGGCACGGTGCACAAAGCAGCAAACTTGCCATCATTAAATAAAGTCGCGCCGCTTTCGTTCTTGCGTAAAGCTTGTCCGCCAGAATCCCACCGCACAATAGACCGACGAGTGTTGCGGTTTGTAGAAAAACAGTCGCGGTGACGGCAGCATCGGCGAGCTTTAACTCAAATTTTTCGAAGAGAAAACTGGGAAGCCAACTGTAAATCATCCACAAACCGAACAGAAACGCCGGAAAGACGACGCATAGCATCAGAAAAGTCGGCACTCGGATAACTTCGACTAAAGCGAGCCTCTCGCGATTCTTGGGAGCGTCGCTCTCAGTCGTTTCGCGTACCGTTCGCAGAAACAAAAAATAAGGAATAGCATACAGAAGTCCAATTCCTCCGAGTACGAAAAATGCTACTCGCCATTGCCCCTGCTGTGCCATCCAGCCGCCGAACCACGACCCCCCAACGGTTCCAGCAATTTGCGCCGTGATTAGTAAAGCGACAGCCCTCGATCGTTTCCCCGCTGGATGAGCGTTTGCCGTTAACGCGACGGCTGCTGGCATGTACAGAGATTCGGAAATTCCCATCGCGGCGCGGAGTGCAAGCAGCATCACAGCCGAGGTTGCGAGTCCCGTTGCAACGGTGACCACGCTCCAAACCGCCAAACTCAACACGACCAGTATTCGTTTTGAAAATCTGTCGGCCAATTGTCCCGCGATCGGGCATCCACAACCATAGACCCATAAGAAAATAGTACCGGTCAGTCCCAATTGAAAGTCGGTCATCTCAAGATCGGATTGCAGTACCGGAAACATCGCAGAAATCGCTTGCCGATCGCAGTAGTTCAAAAAATATGCCACCCACATAAAGGCCACGAGCAGCGCAGCGTGCCTTGAGGTACTCAGAGTGTCGGTGCGATTCATGAGCTGCGATCAATGAGGGCTGCGAGTGCCACTTCTTGCGCGATGACGGCGACGCAATCACCTTGCTGCGTCAGGCACGGGGCTCGCATCGTCACCAAGTAACCATCGCTCTGAGCTACGATCGGCTCCGCTTCGCGATCGGGTCGTTCTAAATGGTGAATCCATCCGACACTTTCACCTTGATTCACTTTGGTACCTAGATCAAAGCCAATTTCAAACACACCGGATTCCGGTGCAAGTAAATAGTCCTCACGATTGAGAGACTGCGTCAAAATGGTAGGCGGCTTACCGAGACTCGCTCGCGTTTCCAGTATTCCTTTGAGTACACCGACATGAATCAACACATTTCGCAAACCGGATTGCGCAATGCGATGTACGCTCGCCGGGATCGCCTCGCCACCTCCCAGCTCCGTTGTGACAACCAGTTTCCCCTGGTTTTCTGCTTCGACCGGTAACAATCCAGTGCCCGCGATATCCGCATAGAGAAATGCAAAATCTGTATTCCAAGCCAGCATGGCCGCTAACATTTTTCCGCGTTGATCAAGGTCGGAAACCAAATGCATATGCGCGCACGGTAGGAACTCCATGCTGCGGCCACCCGAATGGATATCGATCACAACATCGCTTAACGGAAAGAGGACGTTCGTTAAGAAATGTGCAATTTGGCTAGTGACGGTTCCCTCGGGCTCGCCTGGAAATGCTCGATTCAAATTCATCCCATCGAGTGGTGACAAGCGAGTCGCTGCCCGAGCGGCCGGAAAGTTCAACGATGGAATAAGAATGATGCGGCCACTGATTAAGTCTGGCCTTAATTCTCGAGCAAGTTTCATGGCAGCGATTTGACCTTGGTACTCATCACCGTGATTGCCACCGAGGACCAAGACCGTGGGCCCTTTGCCGCTGCCGACCACGGTGATCGGTATCATGACGTTTGCCCAACCACCGAGGTTGTGTGAGTAGGGAACTTGTAGAAAACCTTGCTGCTTACCGTGCTTCTCAAAATCGACGGAGGTGAAAATCATATGGGTATCAATGTCGCCTTTTGCAATTTAGGACATGGAAGAAATGCTTTGGAGATCGCATTCCCCAACAGGAGCTTGTGAATCAGTTGGCTGCAGGCTTCGTCTTCGATCTTGTTCTCAGTCCTCAATCATGCAAGCGATCGTCTGAATTGACAAACGCCCAGCAAATCGCACCTAGGAAGTAGGTGAGGGAAAATAGGGCAATGTTCGCGGTCCAACTGTTGTTCGTGGCTTTGAGGACGATGGGTACCGCAATCGGCCCGATGACACCGCCGATTTGGCCCATCATGTTCATGCTGCCCGCGAGAGCACCGGTATGGCGTCCGCCCACATCCATGCATGCACCCCATGCGCCCGGCATAGCGAGATCATTGCAGAGCGCTCCGAGTCCAATCGCCAAAACGGTTGCCACGGGAGAACTGAATTGAGTCGAGACGAGCAACATCACGCCTGCAAGCCCCATGCCGGCAACACCGAGCACCCTCCTTGTTTTTGCAATGCTACGCAGTCGACGATCTAGCGCCGCAGAGCAAAGCCCGCTGATGATCGAACCCATTCCAGCAAAAAAAAGAGGAATGGAGGCCAGTAATGCCCGCTGCAAGTCACTGAGTTCTACAAATTGTTCCTTCAAGTAAGTCGGGAACCAAGTAATATAGAAATACCATCCGTATGACATGAAGCCGTATTGAGCCCACAGCATCCATACGGTGCGCGAGGCGAGGAGCTTGCGCCAAGGAAACGCATGATCGCCCAGGTACGAATTCTCACCAATGTGTGCTAGCTCGGCGGCATTCACGGAGGGATGGTCTTTCGGGTTATCGCGAAACCAGCGGTAAAACAGGATCGACCAGAAAACGCCGAGTGCTCCGAAGATAAGAAACACCCATTTGTAATGCAAACCGAGACCGAACTTACCATCGCCGCTGCCTGCCAACATCCATCCGACCAGTAATGGCGTGAACGCTCCACCCCAACGGGCACTGAGCCACAGGATCCCTTGAGCTTTGACGCGCTCGGACATCGGGAACCAATTTGAGAATGCAATCGTGATGTTGGGAAAGCAACCCGCTTCGCCTACCCCAAAGAAAAACCGGCATACAATTAGCGACCAAAAATTTCTTGCCCAGCCAGTCGCCACTGTGAAAATGGACCACATACATACAACCCGCATCAATACCTTGCGTGGCCCGATGCGATCGCCGAGCCAACCGCCAGGAATCTCAAACAGCGCATAAGACAACGCAAACGCAGAGAATACGTACCCCATTTCAATTTTTGACAGCCCCAGTTCCTTCTGCATCGTCGGCGCGGCCTGCGAAATGCATATGCGATCCACATAGGTAATGATCGCCAGCGTGACGGCGAACCAAAGAACCACCTGGCGTGCGCGAGACGGAGAGTCGGATTTCATGGAAATCTCTAGGAGAGGATTTAAGGCAAGGAGTTGAATCAATTTAGTCCGTGAACGGGTTGTTTACTATAGGAGCGCGAGATTCGAAAATTGCAGAACAAACTGCCAGCCTGTTGCAATAGGTTGGGCAACGGCTCCGTCCGGCGATGCGAGGAACTCCCAACCGGTAGAGCCGCCGGGTTAACTCGCGCTGGCCAGCGGGCATGCTTCCGTTGATCGTTTACCCGTGATTGACCGGGAGCCAACGACAGTTTAGTATCGTAAAATAACTACGCCTGTCGCTCCATTTACTAATTTACCGTTTTCCATCGCTGGGGAAATCTTTCATGTCATTTGCAAAGTCGCGAAGTCTTTTCGGTCTGCTTACCGCAGTAAGTAGTTTTTCCATTTTCTTACCGAGTGCCTACGGGGAAACTCCCGCTAACTCTTTGACGAGACCGGAAACACTTAGTGGATGGCAACTTCTATTCGACGGCAAATCAATCGACGGATGGCGCAACTACAAGAAGGAAAGTGTCTCCGATGGTTGGAAGGTATCGGATGGAGTTTTGACCAGAGAAGGAAAGGACGCTGGCGACATAGTTACGAAAAAAAAGTACCAATTTTTTGAACTCATGCTGGAGTACAAGATTTCAGAGGGTGGGAACAGTGGATTGATGTTCCACGTCACCGAGGATAACCCAAATCCCTGGAATAGCGGACCTGAAATTCAGATTCAGGATAATGTTGCTGGCCATGATCCGGAAAAATCGGGATGGCTTTATCAATTGGTCAGGCCGACGGCACCGAGTTGGGTTAAAGAGTCAGGAACGCTCGATTCAACCCGACCTGCAGGACAGTGGAATCAGCTCTATCTTCGTATAGATCCAAATCAATGCGAGGTTTCCATGAACGGTGCTCTCTACTTCAGATTCAAATTGGGGGACCAAAAATGGAAGGATCTTGTCGCGAAAAGCAAGTTCGCTAAGTTCCCAGGCTTCGGAGCTGCGGGCGAAGGCCATATCTGCTTACAGGACCATGGAAATCCTGTCTCCTTTCGAAACATTAAAGTTCGCGAACTTCCTCAGGACCGCCCAGTAGCTCAACCAATCGATGGCGTGCTAGCCACTAAGAGCGTACTCGCATTTCCAAAATTGAAGTGGCACGGCTGGGAACCAATCGACGAAGACGGAAACGCAAACAAGCCACTGCGAATCTTGGAGCTGACGTACGCCAAGGGAGACTCCAACCGCCTATTTGTACTTGATCAACGCGGATGGATTTTTACGTTCGAAAACAAGCCAGACGTCGAGCAGTCGAACCTGTTTCTTGATATCCATGAAAAGGTGAATCGTTGGTTCGATGCAGGAGCAAACGAACAAGGGCTTCTTGGGTTGGCATTGCATCCGAAGTTTAAGGACAACGGAGAACTATTTGTCAGTTACACCAAACGCGAGAACAATCACTCGATTATTTCTCGATTCCGTGTCGCCAAAGACAACCCGAACAAAGCTAATCCAGAGTCTGAAGAAATCCTGTTGGATGTCGACCAGCCTTATCAAAACCATAATGGCGGATCGATTGAATTTGGTCCGGATGGATTTTTATATATAGGCTTTGGAGACGGTGGCCATCGCAATGATCCAAATGCCAATGGTCAAAACCGTGGTCAGTTGCTAGGGTCTATTGTCCGAATTGACGTAGATACCAAGTCAAATGGTTTACCTTACGGAATCCCCGCTGATAATCCAATGATTAAGGTTAAGGGGGCGAGGCCAGAGATCTTTGCACATGGATTGCGTAATCCTTGGCGGATTTCCTTCGATAAAAAGACGGGACGCTTGTGGTGCGGCGATGTCGGACAAGAGTTGTTCGAAGAAGTGAACGTCATTACCAAAGGTGGCAATTACGGATGGAGCAGTCGCGAAGGGACTCATCCGTTTGGTAATCGTCCATCGGTGGATGGCGTTTCCACTCCAATCGATCCGGTGTGGGAATATGATCACACAGCTGGCAAGTCGATCACTGGCGGTCGAGTCTATAACTCGGACCGTGTTCCGCAACTAAAGGGCAAGTATATTTACGCCGACTACGTTAGCGGCAGCGTTTGGGCACTGACCTATGACCCTTCCACCGGAAAGGCCGTACGCAATGAGCAAGTTTTAGAAAAGGGAATCCCAGTGCTCGCATTTGGTGAAGACCAAAATGGCGAAATTTACTACCTGCGAGACAGTGCTCGCGGCGAAAGCATCTATCGTTTTGAGAAAAGCGAATAGCACGTCCCGCAAGCTAGTGATCCTAACGCTCCCTGCGGAATGATACAATTTAATTTTGTTTGGCGAAGCAAATTGCAACTACACCCCTTTCCAACCAGGTTTTTCTTGGGCTTTTTTCGAGGTATTTTGGTTGGAACGCAATTTGCGTTTTAGTGCCACCTTCAAAACATGGCACTTTTCAATTGGGGTGGATTTAGGATGAAAGTTAGTATTTGGCGAAGGGGTTTAGCACCGTTTCTCTTCTTGGCAGTGGTGGTGAGCCAGCATTCACAAGGTTGGGCAGCGGATACTCTTGCGTTCGATGCTGTGGCTGCGGAACTTACATTGGTTCCCCAAAACTTGCTCAAATTGGTTCACACTCCGGAAATACAAAAGGAATTGCATCTTGAGGGGGATTCGCTTTCGTCTTTCTTGGCTGAGCTGGCGAAGATCGATGGTCCATGGTGGAGAGCCCGAATAAAGCCAGAAGCGGAGCAACGCAAGATTATTGCTAATCAAGAGCAGTTACTGATAGATTTGTTGAAGAAGTCCGTGGCTCCAGAAAAATTGGAGCGGTTAAAGCAAATCGAACTTCAGTCGCAAGGGACACGCATTTTTGCTAGGCCAGATGTCGTCAAGGCATTAAACCTAACCAAGACTCAATCGTCGCGACTCAATGATTTGTATGCTGCAACGGATCGGGCTGCAAAAATC
>JAYVBW010000520.1:0-7881 GCA_043750255.1 Pirellula sp. | reverse complement strand
GTTGCTGCATCGTCATTGTTGGAGCGACTTCGAGCAGCGAAACCGGACAAGTATACGGACGACAAAACACTTCGAACGCTGCAACGAAGAATAGGCCGGTGGCGATGTATCATGTCAAAGCAGCTAGTTGTAGGTACCACATCGTCCTTGCGTTGCTCTCCACCATTGGAGGGCGACGATGCTGCCATTGGACTGCTTCGCTACGCTCAGCAGTCCAATGGCAGCATTCTTTCTACATAGGTGATTTCGGTAACATCCAGCGGTGAGGCAACACGAAGCGGAAATATGACTGTCGCCGAACACCGAACATTGCCCGTAGTCCCAGGCAACACCACCCATGGGATACGTGGCAATCATTCCAGTAACGATTGCAATCATCTGTTGTATATCCACCCGTTGTATACTTACGGTCAAAGCGACAGGACCAGGTATAGCGGTCACAGCTCGCACGCAGGCAAAGGCCTTCTAACCGAACGCAGCTCCAATGATGCAGCCCGCAATGCGGAGTTTCGAGGCATGTTCGCTCGCAGCAGCTCGTCGCGAACGTAGCAGAAGCGGCTACCAAAGATCGGCGTGTTGAGCATGTGTAAGTTAGAGATGCAATGCTGCTCGCTTCAAGCTGCGGTCAACCTACATCCAATCGCAAATCAAAGACTATTAAATCCTCGTCGTTATGCACGAGTCTGTAATTCATCTTCAGATATTCCATAAATGTGATATAGAACTCGCGCCACCAGAATGCGGGCCAAGCAATTGCGAGCCACCCAATACCACACTTCCGCATGCGTTCGAGTTCATAAATTGCGTATTCTTCATTCGATGGTGCTCCAAAGTAGTTTCCCTCATGTTCAAGAAATGGCACTATTCGGCGTGATTCGATACAACCGACGGCAAGTTGATTATCATCGATCAATATAGCATCTTGGGCCTTCGGCACGACCGAGTTTATTAGATGAATAACTTGGCTTCGACGGAAATGCCAAGCAGCCAGCCCTGTCGGCAGAGGTATTATTTTAGTAGTGGTCGGAAGTTCGGCTAAATCGCGCCCGTTAGAGGTAGAAGCTATACCGTGGGCCGTCTGATGCAATGCTGCGAAGGAGGAGTAAAAATTCGAGCGTCCATGGTGGCTCTGAACCCATTTACGCCCTTCTCGTCCAAGCCTCCACCTTAGCTCGGAATCACTTAAGAGACAAGACAGCCCCTGCTCAAACGCGTCGAGAGCTTCGAGGCCCGTTCCATCCCAGCGACCGACATAGTTCCCAAATCGTGTAGTAATGGATTCAGGGTTCTGACAGCTTACAATGGGGCACTCGAATATCAATGATTCCAGGAAGCTCACCGGCAGGGCCTCATGTATAGAGGTGTTTACGACCGCCCAGGCCGCCGCGAGTAGTGCACGTTTTTGCTCGCCCTCTAAATGACCAAACAACTTCAAGTTGTCCGGCGCTGTACTCGGCTTCCAGGCACCCGCACCGCTGAAGTGCGCCTGACCTAACATCAGAAAGTCGACGTCGGGAAAGCGCCTGGCCAGTTCGAAGAATACCCACGGACGTTTGATGGGGTCGAGCCGACCTAAATACACGACGGAGGGTTTGGCTGATTTGCGAATCTCTCCCGGATCAAAATCCAATAGGTAAGGTAAAAAAGCCATATTGCTGATTTCGACATCGAATGTGCGAACAGCCTTATCTAGCAAGCCGGGTGCAGGACTAGCGAACAGGACGGGTCGTCCATTCTTCTTTGAGTTTTTTACAATATCGCGTAGTGGCGTACAGTCAATTGGATCTATCCCTTGCGGTAACGTATCGGTACCTGGAATGCGTAGCGATTTTACTTTGGCTATGTCATCCTCAGGGCGAGGATCTTGAACCCAAACGATCACCGGTACCTCAGGCAGCGCGCTCATCGGGAAGTCGTACGTCGGTCGGTAGTCCACTGTCAGTAGTGTACCGATGTCTCTATTTCCTAGAGCTTCTGCGTACCCGTTCCAGTCGTCTCGACGATTAAAAAGTAATGGTAAACCGTGACAGCGAGTTTCATCTACTCCATGCAGCGTTGAATAATTGCCGGTAAGGAATAGGACCGGGTCGCGACCTGCGAATGTCCAATTTGCAGCGAGAAACATGGCCGCTTCGCGCGCAACCCACCCGTATCCACCCATCCCGCCAAGTGCTGCATCAAAGAACTCGTTTGCTACGACTGCAATGCTTCGGTCGCATAAAGTTAAATGTTCTGAGGTTAACATACGGTTGTCCTCTTCTATCAGAGTCGCGGAGCAGTTTAGCTGGGGAGCCCACGGCTCGCTTCGATCAGCTGTTGGTAGATCGAAACTAGTTGTCGGCTAAGCTTGTGAAGGTCAAAGTTTTCTAAAACGTGAGCGCGCCCGCATGCGCCCATCTGAGCCCACTGGCCGCGATGGCCCAATAAATAGATCATTTTATCGGCTATGGCGTCCGTATCGCGTTCGGGAAACAGCAAGCCTGAACATCCCTCGCGCACTACTTCTGGGATTCCACCCGTTCGGCTTGCAAGCACAGGCATTCCGCTGGCCTGGGCCTCCATGAGCGATACGGGTGTGCCCTCTTCATCTCCATGTAGATTAATGCTTGGAAGCAAAAAGATATGTGATTGAGCCATCGCTTCAGATACGTATAGACTACCACGTGCACCGTGCAGGTGAACAGTGTCACAGAGACCGAGCTGCTTTATCTGTGTTTCGAGGCTGGATCGCTCCGGACCGTCACCGATAATGTCGTATTGCACCCTGTGACCGGCGAACTTCAGTTTGGCTATAGCCTCAATCGCATAGCGAACACCCTTGATCTCGACTAGCCGGGCCACGGTCAGAATTCTAACGGACTCATGATCGCCGACGATTCTAGGTCGGAACGAAAACTCATTTGGATCCAAGCCTACGCTTAAATGACGTAATTTCTCAGGCGGACAGTTAAGGGCCAGCAGCCGCTTGCGACCATACTCGCTATGGATAGTAATCGCATCAACCTCGTCGAAAAGATGCATGTACGTATTTAATCCATGAGTTCGAGGTATCGCGCAATAGTCATATCCATGAAACGTTGCGATCATAGGAACGCCCCACAGTTTACGGGCAAAACGTAGATTCTTAGCCACCGGGCCGAAGTGAGCATGAATTACGTTGTACCTTATGATGACTCGTCTCAAGATGGCTAATCGATAAAGTGCCTCCAGAGTCAAAGCTTCCTGTGAGTAAAGCGCGGAGCGAACAACATCCAACGACAATCGCGGCGCGGCAGCCGTGTTTGCCAAAAATGTCGGCAATGAAGCGAGCAGCCGCCGCCAGTTCCTCAACGGATTGTCGGCGCCAGGTAGCCAAGTTTTGCCCCACACAGGCCAGGCGGGCATCGACCAATATCCCGTTGCGACGGGCATCTGCATATCTAAATAGGTTGTCCGTTCACGCAGACGGTAGCGATCAATCTCCGGCTGCAGCGACTGCTCGAGGGGTGATCGCTCGGAATAGATATCGACCTGATGTCCAAGATCGCTTAGCCCAACGATTTGGCGAGCAATAAAGGTTTCAGAGATCTCTGGAAAGCGGTGAACAAAAAATGCGATGCGCATAATCAACCTCTCGCAAGAAGTCGGAGACTCAAGTATCGACAAACTGAACGCTCGCTGCAGAGCGAAGCGATGTCTGTGATTGCGTCAGGGTGGTCGCTCATAAGGAAGTACTGCGAGGTTGCGATTTTGATTTAAATGGATTAAATGTCATTAATGCATTCATTGCCAAACAAAGCTCTATTGACGACTGCGCGAGTAACAGGACTGTGGCGTAAGCTGGTATAGGTTTGGTAAACTGATAGCTATTGTACAGGAGGCTATCATGAGACCCAGCGGAACTGCAGAAGAATTGGAAACGCGACGAAGACGTGCGATCGATTTGCTCGATGAGGGTAGGACGCCTTCGCAGGTGGCGGAGGCGCTTGGAGTTGCGAGACAAACCGTACAGCGGTGGAAGGCTATGGTGCGAAATGGTGGCATGCGTGCTCTTAAGGCCACTCCACAGCATGTGACTTCGTGCCGATTGAGTGCCGAGCAAACAACGTGAACTGGGCAAAATAATCGTTGGTGGTGCGTTAAGCACGTCGACACGTCCGATTCGAGATTAGGGCACAAATAGTGCAGCAACAATAAACTGGGACTCGAAATGTTGTTTAGCTTGCATTAGGCCTGCATGAAAGTTATCTCCCGGTCATTCAATGCTAATTGTACCACTCACTCGCTTGGTTTGATAGCATTTGCGAGTGATTATTTTGCGAGTCCTGGCTGGACTTTGGGTTAAGGCGGGGTAAAATTTAAATTCTCCCAGCCTCTCAATCTGAGAAAATCGTCCGGCTCAGCGGCCACTCAAAGAAAGAACTGGCAGTATGATGAATATAGCCACGCAACGTTCGCATCTTCCGATCTCGACGCATGGGGTGGACCAGTTGCAATGAGCACACACATTGGCCAATCGTGGATGAAAGAATTCGCAACGGAGCGATTTCGATATAATCAAGCGGGTCTGTATTGAAGGCACATACTCCGCGATGCGTTCGCAAAATACTTAAGTCCCGAAGTTTCCTTGCCCTGCAATGCTTTGACTTGTCGTAATGCGTTTTTTGGTTGAGACGAAAGATGCCAAAAAAAGTCGTCGTAACAGGCATGATCGCCACGTATCCGGTGGGAGGAGTCGCCTGGGACTATGGGCAATATTTACTCGGACTGGAGCGAATGGGCTGGGATGTTTATTATCTGGAGGACACTGGCGGGCCGACATATGACCCGGTCCGAGGCGAATACGGTCCTGATCCCACTGTTGGGATCGCGTTTCTTCAAACGGTGCTAAGCCAACTCTCGCCCAAATTGGGAAAACGATGGCATTTTCGTTCGATGAACGACGATACGCATGGGATCGACGCGGCCGATTTTGAACGTATCGTCGCCGATGCAGATTTATTCCTGAACGTATCCGGTGGAACACTCCTGCGAGACGCGTATATGAATTGTCGCAACAAAGTGTTAATTGACTCCGATCCCGGCTGGAATCACTTCGTAAATTTTCCAATGTGGGATGCGAATCCCGGTTGGCAGGGGACGCATGGATTCCGGGCTCATGACCACTTTTTTACCTATGCCGAAAGGATGGGTGCACCGGACTGCACCCTACCGAATATGGGGATCAAATGGCATCCAACCCGGCCACCCGTCGTCATGGATTGCTGGCGCCCTGCTGGAAGCGGCGCGGGCTGGACAACCGTGATGACTTGGAATAATTTTCGCAAACCGGTCGAATATCAGGGTCGTGTTTACGGCACAAAGGAGATGGAGTTTCCAAAAGTGGAGGAGCTACCGAAGCATCTTCAAGAGCTGCGTTTTGAACTCGCCGTCGGTGGAGGCGAGCCGCCCTGTGAGCGCTGGCGCGAACTTGGCTGGAATATCATCGATTCGCATTCCGTATCGAGGAGCTTAGATGATTACCGTGATTACATTCAGCAGTCCCGCGGTGAATTCAGCGTTGCCAAAAATCTGTATACTGCTACGCGATCAGGTTGGTTCAGTTGCCGTTCCGTATGCTATTTGGCGGCTGGTCGCCCGGTGGTCGTCCAAGACACTGGGTTCGCAGAGCATATTCTCACTGGAGAAGGATTGCTGGCATGGACCACCCTAGAGGGAGCACGAGCAGCTATCCAGTCCGTCGAGGACAACTACGAATTCCACCAACGCCGAGCCCAAGAAATTGCGGCCGAGTACTTCGACGCAAGTCACGTCATCGGCGATATGCTCTCAATCATTGGCCTTTAATTTCGAGCTACGCGATACATGACCCAGCCAATGACGATCCGCGAAACCACAGGCGACTGGGACTACAGGAGCTTGCCACCAAACATCAAAATTGGGGCTGACTGTTGGATTGAATTCAAAGGCAGTTTCGACCTTTTTCGCAGCCTGCGCGATCCAGGCGTAGTGCTCGGCGCCCGAATACGCGCGTTCTACTGGGCAACTTTTAATGTTGAACCGACGGGCGCTGTCGAAGTGGGTGATGATTCGATTCTGGTGGGCCCGATATTCATGTGTGCCGAACGAATTAGCATTGGAAAGCGCGTGGTGATCTCGTATAACGTCACCATCGCCGATGCGGATTTTCATCCTATCGATCCGGAGCAGCGCAAACTAGACGCGGTCGCCAATGCGCCTTTCGGAGATCGGACTAAGCGTCCCCTTTATGTCTCCCAGCCCGTAGTCATCGAAGACGATGTGTGGATCGGAATTGGCGCGATCATTCTTAAGGGCGTGCGCATTGGCAAAGGCGCACGCGTCGGTGCCGGAGCAGTCGTCACCTCGGATATACCCGCAGGTGTCGAGATCGTCGGAAATCCGGCTAGACAAATAGGAGAAGTTTGACGATGAGCCGACACCTGGAGCATGACTGGTTTCCCGAACCGCTCCCGCCTAATGTACAACTGGGTGAGCGTAGCTGGCTCTATTCGACGTACGCCTTTCGTCACTTTCAGAGCCGGCAAGATCGTGGATTGACGGTGGGTAACGATACGGGTCTATACAAAGGTACTTTTTTCGATCTTGGACCCGATGGCGAAGTTGTGATTGGCAACTTTTGTACGGTCGTGGGAGCGATCATCTGCACCAACGCACGCGTCGTTATTCAAGATTATGCATTGATTGCACATGATGTTGTCATCGCTGACAGTCCGGTATCAACCCCGGTTTGGGAACCAACCAAATTGACAGCGAGCGCTTCTGGTTATGAGCCTAGTTCGGGAGTTAGCCACAACAGCATCTTTATCGGTGAGAATGTTTGGATTTGCGCCCGTGCCATCCTCCTAGGCGGCGCAGCAATAGGAGAGGGCTCCATTGTGGGTGCTGGTTCCGTCGTCGATTTTAACGTGCCTCCGTTCTCGATCGTTGCGGGCAACCCCGCTCGCATCGTCAGTGAAATTCGTCGCAACAAGAATTCGTCCTCGCATTGACTCATCATTTAAGATACTTCCAGGCTGAGCTATTTGTAATCTCGTCAAGGAAGTAAGCGTCCCACTCAAATGGCTTGTCTAAGGAAAGGATTGGTTAAGAGTTGTTGATAATTCGGCTCGACGTCTTTTGTAAAACGAAAATGTATTAAGATGGAAAACTGAAAACCACCTAACCGACAACTCACTCCACCCCACTCCACTTTTGAGCGATAGTTTATGTCTGACGTTTGGTCTCGAATTTCCGTGTTATGCCTTAGTTTGTTTGCAACACTTTCCTTTCAAAGAACAGCCTTTTCGCAGGAAACGATTGCCAAGAAAAGTCCGGTCCAGCTACCGGGACTGCAAAGCAATGGGCAGACTTTGCTACCCAATGGCTGGTCCTTGCGGCCAGCGGGGCAACAAATAGATCTAGGCGATTTCCCGAGTCGTATGGAGCTTTCACCGGATGGCAAGTTTGCAGCGATCCTTCATTCCGGCTGGGGTACGCACGAAATTCGAATCGTCGCAATCGATGAAAAGAAAATGACTTCTTCGGTTGTAGTCGACCAGACATTTCAGGGTCTTCGATTTAACGAGGATGGCAGCAAACTGTACGTTAGCGGAGCCGAGGACGAGTGTGTCTATGTCTATCGGCATCAGGCTGGATACCTGACGCTGGACAGCAAGCTTCAGATTGTTGACCCAAAGCAAAAATTCGTTGTTTCCGCCGTGGCTGGATTGGAAGTTGGCAACAGACTGCTGGTTTGCGGGATGCTCGCTGACCAACTCGCAATCATGGATGTGGGCGCATCGACTAAGTTAGCCACGGTTCAATTTCCCGCAGGCAGTTTCCCGTTTGAAGTGGTCGTCGCACCTGATAAAAAGCGAGCGA
>JAYVBW010000519.1:0-6324 GCA_043750255.1 Pirellula sp. | reverse complement strand
CAGATTCCGAAAACAGGTTTTTTTCCCAACAGATTCTTGATCGTTTGAATTGCGTACGTGAGGGGTTCGGGATCGCCGGGGCCATTGCTCAAAAAGATTCCGTCTGGCTTGCAGGCCAGGACCTCTTCCGAAGTCGACGTGCCAGGCAGGATCGTGACACTGTTGCCTCGTTGAGCAAGGTGCCGAGGAATGTTCCATTTCATTCCATAGTCAAGACAAACGACATGAGGTTGAGAGTTTGAGGCCATCGATTCGCAACCCGTGATTGCCATCGTGTGAAGAGGTAACCCCCACTGACTAGCCCCTTTGGGCATCACTTCGCGAACCAAATCTCGACCTACTAAACCGGGGCTCGATTTCGCCTTGTTGACGAGGGACGCGTGATTCGAGTCACGAGTCGAGATGATCCCCTTAAGTGCACCTTGGTTACGGATCTTTCGAACGATTGCACGCGTGTCAATTCCCGAGACTGCTACGATTCCATGTTTTTTCAGATACTCTGGTAACGATCCGCTCGACCGAAAATTGCTGTGGAGTCGGCTACATTCTCGGACGACGAATCCCGCAACCCTTGGGAACCCCGACTCCAAATCGTCTTCGTTAACGCCCACGTTTCCGATCATCGGGTAGGTCATCGTCACGATCTGGCCACGGTAGCTCGGGTCGGTCAAAATCTCTTGATAGCCGGTGATGGAGGTGTTAAATACAACCTCTCCATCCATTTCTCCCTCCGCACCAATTGAGACGCCCTCAAAAACAGTGCCATCTTCAAGTGCTAGAAATCCGGGATTTCCTTGACGAAACAAAGCAGCCTACCTCAGCCGTAAAAGTATGAAAGAAGGCCGATCAACGATCCGCGACAACTACCAGTTCGACCCAGGAAAATGATAACCCAACAACGGAATCATCACCAGCCTTGAAAGTAGAACTCACGTAGCTCCGGCTGTCCTCAGCAGGAGCTACGTGCATCATCCAGGCTAGATTTTTGAGTTGAGCCGTGGGCGCTAGCCGCGTTATTAGTCGCGTTTCAGGGCGTCGTGGCTAGCGCCTGCGGCTCAGGTTGACCCCAACTCTAAAATTGGATGATGCACAAGAGGCCTATCCCACTTAAATTCGCGAACCCAATTGGAATTTGCCGGTTCACCTCTCTTCATTCTTTATTTTTTGGCGTATCTTAGGCCGGTTCGTTGATTTGAGACGAACCCATCTATGCTTGTTGGCGTAACAGCCGAAACGTTTTCTTGCGATTATTGTGTTTGAAATGCGAGAGAATGCGGCATTGAACAAAATTTCCACCCTTTCATTTCCGGTCCGAGCTTATCTGCCATGGCATTTGATTTCCCAGTTCCAATGTTCGCGGCGATTGATTTCTGGATGACCCGGTGGCTGACTCCCATCTGGTTTCTCGGCGGCGGGGTCATTCTGGGGCTTCTCGTTCTATCCGTTTTTCTATTGGTTTTCTACGGCCTTTCCAAGTTGACGCAGTTTGAGAAATTTCGCCGCGACGGTTCTGCTCACTTTCTCGCGCTGGCGGTTACGCTGATTTTAGGGGGGCTTTACGCTACTTACTCAAAATTTAGTGAAGAAGGTCAATCTGCGTTTAGTTTCGGTGGAGTTTTTGCGACCGAAGAATGGGCGATGATATCGATCGCTGTGACCATGATGATTGCTGTCGTAGTTTGGTCGATCTTGTTTTGTTCCTCACCGCGATTTTTGGGTGAGTTACGATCCCTTTTCCTTGAGGGTGTTGGGCTTTACATGCTCTCTACGTTGGTTGGGATTTCTTTGATCGCCTTGGCATCTACTTTTTTGGTGGATAAGCCGATGGTCGCGATTCGGGGAATTCCACAACTTTTCGCCCTAAACGACAAAACTTTTTCTTTCCAAGTGGAAGGCTCGAAGGGAGACGACCAGGAGGGCGTATTTCAAAAGATCGAACTACAATACGACCCATCACTATTGGGAAAAGTTGAGATTAATTCGAACAGGCGGTTGATCCTCACCGACGCTCCGAGCCTTGGTGAGTCACGATCCAAGCCCCAAACGATTGAGGCCAAGGTTCCTCTCAGTTGGACTTTGAAAAAGGGAGCTGGCGAGTGCCCGTTGCCATTGGCAGCCGGGGCGGAAATTTACGTTCAAAACCAAGAAATTGATCCGGCGACGTTGGAAATCCAAGTCGTTTCGACGCCAATCGTTCGCGAGTCATCAACGTTTATTTTAGTGGCGATCTTCGTAACACTATTTGGACTGCTGTTTATGTTGATGCAAGCGGTCTCGCCAAAAGTTGCCGCGATTGCATTGTCCGCAGCTAAAAGCGAACTGTCGCAGCCTCTTCCGATCATTTTAATTATGATTGTTTCCTTGTCAATTCTGCTGTTTGTGTTCTTGCCCTTCCATACGTTGGGAGAGGATATTAAGTTGCTTAAGGACTGCGGCGTGACATTGATCCTCATCGCTGCCACCTTCCAGGCAGTATGGTCGGCCAGCACATCGGTAAATGAAGAAATCGAGGGGCGTACAGCACTGACGTTGCTCAGTAAACCGATTCACCGACGGTCCTTTATCATTGGCAAGATACTCGGCGTGGTCTGGATCGTCATGCTGATGTTCATGATCTTAGGAACCGTAGAGCTATTATCCGTGGCTTACAAGCCTATCTACGAAGCGCGTGAAAGCTCTCTGGAACAGCCGATTTGGCAGCAATGCCACCAAGAAATGATGCAAACCATTCCCGGGCTGGCTTTGGCGTTTTTCCAGGCGGTCGTTTTGGGAGCTTTTTCAGTGGCTTTGGGGACGAGATTCGGGTTGCTTGCAAACTTCACGATCTGCTTTTCGATTTACTTGCTAGGACATTTGACTCCAACGATCGTCGAGTCGGCGGCCGGTGGTTTGCCCCTAGTGGAATTCTTTTCCCAACTGATCTCGGCTGTCATCCCAAACCTTAGTCACTTTTCGATGGAGGCAGCCATCGATGCAGACGTAATTATTCCGTGGTCCGTAATCGCCAGCGTGCTCATTTACACTACCATTTATGGGGTTGCCGCAACGCTCGTTGGACTATTGCTGTTCGAAGATCGGGATCTTGCCTAAAAAGTGACAAACCTTGTCTACTGTTTTCCAACACAGGAACGACATCGCGAGTGGATGCAGAATGCTGTTCCGCAGGCTAATTTGATCGAAGCGTCGCAAGAAAATATTCATGAACGAATCTTCGATGCCGATATCTTCGTCGGCCATGCCAAAGTACCGGTGCCTTGGCAAGATGTGGTTACCGAAGGCAGATTGCTCTTCATCCAATCCTCGGCGGCTGGTCTGGATCATTGTCTACATCCATCCGTTATCGATTCTGAAATAGTCGTTTGCAGCGCATCAGGTCTGTTTGCGAACCAGGTCGCTGAGCAGACGTTCGCTTTACTGCTTGGACTCCTACGCGGCATTCCGATTTTTTATCGACAGTGGCAAAACAAAGAGTTCGTCCGACGACCGACTGACGATCTTCATGGCAAGCGTGTTGGCATCGTAGGCCTTGGTGGAAATGGCCGCCGATTAGTCGATATCCTGCAACCATTTAAAGTAACCGTTCGGGCGACGGATTATTTCCCAGAGCACAAGCCGCTAACTGTAGAGGAGCTTTGGCCTCATACAGAATTGGAACGACTTGCAGCGTGGTCGGAGGTTTTGATTTTGACTTTGCCACTAAACGAAATGACGCGGGGTATTATCGATGCAAGGATTATTGCGAAGATGCCAAAGGGATCTTATCTGATCAATGTCGCGAGAGGCTCCTGTGTGAACGAGCCGGACTTGTGTGCCGCATTGGCGAGTGGACACATTGCTGGGGCTGGGCTGGATGTAACCGACATGGAACCGCTTCCTGCGTCGAGCCCGCTATTTGGATTTCCCAATGTATTGATTACTCCACACGTGGGCGCTCAAGCCGCAAAGCGAACCGACGACACGACGAAGCTGATTTGCGAAAACCTGCGTCGCTATTTCGCTGGTGAAGGTCTTTATAATCTCGTTGACAAACGACTTGGATTCCCTCACCCGTCTGTTCTGTATCAGCCTTGAAGACCTCCCATACAAGGTGCATGACGAAGTTGTCGCTAAGATCATCGGACACCAATTAAAGCCACGCTGACATTCCTCATTTGACTGCAACACAAACACGTGGTAAGATGTAGGGGCAATAGGCTTTCGTTTAACAGGTGAATCGATGCCTTTACACTGGATATTCAGACGTCGGCCTTGGTAGTCGACTGAGTTCTTGGGCGTGTTTGACAAAACAAACCATCTGTGCCCAGGTCGTTCGCGACCGTGTCATGAGAGGTTCGCAAGGACGGTGCGATCTTTCTCGTTAACTACGTCCAAAGAGACAAGTCTGCACCCACGGTAATTGAGCGTCTAATGTTGATCGCTTCCGATGCAGGCTATACCGGCCCATTTACTTTGGGCCTAATTGAGAGAAATGTTTTGAATAATTTTGAAGGTTTGGGGCTGATTCAGCCTCTCATGCGAGCACTTACTGCCGCAAATTACGAAGTCGCAACCCCTATTCAGTTGCAAGCGATCCCGCTGTTGCTCAGTGGGTATGACCTCATGGGTTGTGCACAAACGGGTACTGGAAAGACCGCAGCTTTTGCTTTGCCAACGTTGCAAAGATTGGCTAGCGCTGCGAATCAAAGCCAGGAAGCAGGCAAAGAGGATGCTCGTCCTAGTGCCAGTCCTGATCGCCGAGGTCCACGTCCAATCCGATGTCTAGTTCTGGCACCGACCCGTGAATTGGCGGCACAAATCGAGAAGAGCTTTACAACCTACGGCAAGTATTTGAACCTGCGAGTAGCGGTTGTTCATGGCGGTGTGAGCCAAATGCCGCAAACCCGGGCGCTGCAACGGGGCGTAGATATCTTGGTCGCCACTCCAGGCCGACTGCTTGATTTGATGAATCAAGGCATCGCTGACATTTCCAACGTCGAGGTTTTGGTTATTGACGAAGCCGACCAAATGTTCGATATGGGATTTTTGAGAGATCTCAAACGCATTGTTTCCAAGGTACCATTGGATCGTCAAACGTTGATGTTCTCGGCAACGATGCCTGATGAGATTCGCCAGTTAGCCAAGCAATGGTTGTTTGAGCCTAAGTATGTGGAAGTCGCCAAAGTCTCCAGCGCTGCAACTGCGGTGGAACAGTCGGTATTTCACGTATCAGCTCAAAGCAAGCCAAAGTTGTTGGTCAGTTACTTAAAGAGTTCTGCGGTCACCCGTTCGCTTGTTTTCACTCGTACCAAGCATGGTGCGGACCAATTGGTCAAAATCTTGTTGAGCAGTGGAATCGACGCCGTTGCGATCCACGGAAACAAGAGCCAAAATGCAAGAACAAGAAACCTGGACGCCTTCAAATCAGAGCGTCCACCCATACTGGTTGCGACCGATATTGCGGCTCGAGGAATCGATGTCCATGGTGTTTCGCATGTTATCAATTACCAAATGCCAGAGGTGCCAGAAATCTATGTACATCGCATCGGCCGAACGGCACGAGCGGGTGCCACTGGAACTGCGGTTTCATTCTGTGCTCCTGACGAACGAGGCAATTTGCAAGACATTGAGCGACTGCTGAACTCCACCATCGAGGTGAATGAGTCGCTAAGCGAGTTTACTCTCTCCGCGTCACAACAGAGCCAAATCGGTTCGAATGGCGGTGGGCGTTCATCGAATGGCGGTCGTTCCCAGTCCTCAAGTCGAGGAGGGAACTCACGAGGAACAAGTCGTCCACGCAGCACGTCTCGTGGCGGTCAGTCGGGTGGCCGAGGACCTCGACAGCGAAAAAGCTCAACCGGCAACATGGTCTTGAACTAGGACCATGTAGGTCCGGCTGTCCTCAGCCGGACATTTGAAATTAGAATTATAATTCGGCGCCAGTAAACCAGTGTCAGCCTGAGGACAGGCTGACCTACGTGGCAACTAGGCTCTCAGGGCTACTTGTTCCTTCATGAACTTGAGACCTTGTTCGGCGAGTTGCAATTCGCTTTCAAACATGCGGCGCCAAATCTTTGTTGCTGCTGCTAGTTCAGGCAACGCTAAACCAAACGCTTCGATCACAAGCCAGCCGTCATACCCAATCGATCGAAGGGCATCGAAGTTTTCTTTCCAGCGAATGTTTCCTTTTCCTGGCGTGCTGCGATCGTTTTCGCTGATGTGAACGTGGCACAACATATCCTTGATGTCGTGGATGGCTTTCGCGACATTTTTCTCTTCGATATTGCTATGAAATGTGTCGTACATCATTCGGCACATGGGATGATCGACTTGTCGGCAAAATTCGGC
>JAYVBW010000518.1:0-5653 GCA_043750255.1 Pirellula sp. | reverse complement strand
AGGGATGGAAACGGATTGGCCCAGAGAAGTGCGCAGTTCAAGAACGTTTGCCTTCACTGTCAACGATTCCGCCATCCAAACGGAATGATCGGTTGCAGTGACTTCAATCGTCGGCTTGACCCGTTCCTGGTCGCGTTGGAACCAAACTAGCCCAATCAGTTTTTCGATCGGGATGTCGATCTGCTGGCCATCCAGATCGAAAGTAATACTCGCTTCCTGGACTTGAATGATCACTCCGTTGATTCGGTCGAGGCTATTTCCCGGACGTAGGACAATCACGGCATCCGCATTCTTCGTTTCTAGGATAGCACTTTGCCAAGCGTTGACGAGTTCAGGCACAATGGTTTTGAGCCGAGCGGCTTTCAGCGACTTCGATGAAATTGCGACTTCGTTTCCCGACGAACCTTTCAAACGCCAGCCACTACTACTCTTCCCCAATAGTCGGTCCCCGAAAGCCCTTGAGCCATCCAGCATTAAAAGCTCAACCGGGGGCATTTGTGCCTCCATCTTGTTGGCAAAACTAACCTGGCCTATGTCGGCGGCAGATTTTTCAATCGCGCCCGCCTTGGTTTGGACGATAACTTTGTTTGAATCCGCCGAGACGATCGATCCTTTAACCGGCGGTTCACTCAACATGGAAACGGTAACATCCGCGTTCACATCCGCAGACTTTTGGCCCAGCAATTCACCTAACCAGCAGACGGAGAATAGGAACCCAAAAAAAATTGCAGGCCCGATCTGATACCATCGTCTTACCGAATTAGCGCACACGGAACTGCAAAACAAATTCGATTGCTGTTGTCTATTGAGTAGCTGCATGATGATAATGAGAGTGCGAACTAAAACCGCTGGTATTATAACGCAATGACTACTTCTTCGGTGCAAACAGACTTGTTGACTCTTGTGAAAAGCGATCGGTTTTTAACATGAAAGCTGCCTATTTTCGAACGACTGGCTCCCCAGATGTCATCGAATTCGGTGATTTGCCAGAACCGGTGTGTGGTGCGGACCAGGCAATCGTGAAAATTGGGGCGGTTTCGGTCAACCCGATCGACACCTATATTCGCGGTGGAGCAAACTACTGGCCGCTACCTAATCCTTATATTCCCGGTTGCGATTTAGCGGGCGAAGTCGTTGCTGTCGGTTCCAACGTGAAGCATCTTTCTCTAGGCCAACGCGTTTGGGGAAGCAATCAAGGTTTAATGGGCCGACAAGGGACATTTGCGGAACTCTCTGCGGTTGATGCCAAATGGCTCCATCCGTCCCCTGAATTTGTTGAAGACGTGGAAATGGCAGCGATCGCACTTGTTGGAATTACCGCCCACTTGGGATTGTTTCAGCATGCAATGCTGCAACCAGGAGAGACGATCTTTGTTCGGGGTGGGACAGGAGGAGTGGGCTCGATGGTGGTTCAAATGGCGAAAGCCATCGGTGCAATTGTGATCACTACGGCTGGCAACCCAACCAAGCTCACGAAATGCCGTGAATTGGGTGCCGATCATGTCATTAACTACAACGAAAAAAATGTAGCCGATGAAATCCGTCAAGCGGCCCCCAATGGCGTGAACGTGTTTTGGGAAACACTCAGGGAACCAGACTTTGAGCTTGCGGTCGGCGCACTCGGTGAAGAAGGGCGTATGATTCTAATGGCCGGACGAGACGCAAGGCCCCCGTTTCCTGTTGGACCTTTTTACGTCAAGGGTTGCTCACTGCATGGGTTCGCCATGTTTAAGGCAACAGCTAGTCAACAGCAAATTTGCGCTTCGGATATCAATCATTGGATGACCTCGGATATCCTCAAAGCACAAATCGATCGCATCCTGCCATTGAGCGAAACCGCACAAGCCCACCGCTTGCAAGAAGCGAATACTGTCCAAATGCAAAGTATTTTGTCGGGGAAAATCGTGCTTGCCGTCCCATAGCCGCCTCTGAACCGTTCTTCAACCAAGAATATTGTCTATAAAGTGGCAATTCCGGGAAATGGCCGCTCGTCTTCGACCGTTTCCGATGATAGTGTAGCTGTTACAACGTCACTGACTAAAACGCAGAGTCAGTGTTTTATTCGAATCGATCGCCAATCGTGGGAGATTATTTGGAATGTTGAAATACATTGCGGTCCGACCGAACAGCAGCACAAGTTCAACGCCAGCGCCTCGAGCGCGTCAGCGACGTACGGTACGCGAGTCTACCTCGCCCACTTCGATAGCGAAGCGCTGGTCGTATCAGCAGTCTATTGGAATGGGCGGAGCCAATGGCCGACGTGTCCTTGCAGCAATGAATCGAAGCATGGGTTCGCAGCATCTTCAGTAGGCGGACGTCTCTAAAAATCGCCCGTGTCTTTCGCTAAGCGGGCGTTGATTTCACTGAGATTATATAGACGACCTTGATTGCAACCAGGGCAACTTTTGGCTGCACGTGACCAAGCTTTCGGTGTCGCTACAGTACTCTTCCAAAACGGCCATGTTCGGCATTGAACCGGACGGGATTCGTACACCGAACAGGTTCTCGTCTTAGAGTCCAGGAATATACAGTCGCCGTCCGAATACTCGACCAAACTCGTTTGCGTTCCAACTTGGCGTGTGAACTTGCGCTCAAAGTCCTCCAATCGATCGGACATGCCAATCGCAGCAGCGAGCGCGAGAACTTCATTTTCGGTTACCCAAACGTATCCGGCCTCGGGGCCGCTACAGCAATTCCCACATTGGGTGCAATCAAAGGAAAGTCCATTTGAATACCATGGGGCCGCTTCGGGTTTTAGATTTTCGTTATGCTTTGCGGTCATCTTTTGGTTGAACAAGTTGTCTAGTACCAACAGCAGAACATGAGGTCGCTTTGGCCGTGGAAACGCATTGTACGCCGACAGCTCAGCCCAATTCATCGACAATCAAGTGGATGAAGAAATTTGGAGCGGTTTTTCCATCGCGATTGGTGAATAGTTGCTGAACGCCAACTTTCTTCAGGAAACAAGAGGTTTCCTTGGAATCGCTGTTTTGATCTTGAAAAATTTGGCCTGGCATGTTATGCTTTCATCCGGATAAGCGGATAATAAAGAGACCCAGGCAAAATGACTAATTCAGCTCCCATGATCCTTTGGATGCAGAGCCTATCGGATCCAACCCGAGCTAGGCTGTTGCGACTTTTGGAACGAACCGAGCTTACCGTAGCCGAAATGTGTGCCACACTCCAACTCCCCCAAAGCACCGTCAGCCGTCACCTTAAACTGCTTTCCGATGATTGCTGGGCTGTATCGCGACGCGACGGAACCAGCAACTTGTATCGAATGCCCAACGGTGAAATGGACCCCGCGCAGAAGAAATTGTGGAGTGTTGTAAAGAGTCATAGCGTCTCAATCAGTACTTCGGACCAAGATGATGCGAGACTCGAACAAGTCGTCGAAGCAAGACGCTCCAAGTCACAAGCGTTCTTTTCGTCGGCAGCCGGCAAGTGGGATCGGATGCGAGCTGACTTGTTTGGCCATCGTGTCGACGCGTGGGCGTTTGCGGCTACCTTGCCTAGTGACGCCGTTGTCGGGGACCTGGGATGCGGAACAGGTGCTGTTGCTCAAACAATAGCTCCCTGGGTTGAACAGGTTGTCGCTGTCGACTCGTCTGCCGCCATGATGCAGTCCGCTCGCAAGCGACTGAAGGACTTGAGCAATATCGATCTTCGACGTGGCGAGTTAACTCAGTTACCCATCGAAAACGAAACACTTTCCCACGCCATTTTGATACTTGTGTTGCCATACCTACAGACACCTCAATCCGTTTTCCACGAGGCATGGCGAGTGACCAAGCCAGGCGGAAAGTTGATTGTAGTGGATATGGTTCCGCATGACCGTTCCGAGTACCGCGAGGAACTCGGCCATTCCTGGCAGGGATTTCCTGCCGATCAGATTCAATCATGGCTGATTCAGTCAGGCTGGCGACAGTCGAGGTATGCGCTAATGCCACCTGAGACCGATGCCAAAGGAACTGGCTTGTTTGTTACTACCGCTATCCGTTAACACTTTCGTTTCTTTCCTAGGAGTATTGTTCAGATGAGTACTGTTATCGATAAAAAAAACACCCATGGTGTCAGTCCCGCCGCAACCAGCGTCCCATTTAAGGTTCGCGCTTTCGATTTTTTAGCAGCTGGCAACCGCAAGGAAGCTGAAGAATTGGCATCGCTCGGTCGCAAAGAAATTCAGCTCGCAGAAGATGAAATGCCAGGTTTGATGGCTCTGCGTGCTCGGCACGGCAAGACCAAGCCACTTGCTGGTTCCAAAATCATGGGCTCCCTGCACATGACGGTACAAACCGCCGTACTCATCGAAACCTTGGCCGATCTCGGTGCCGACGTACGTTGGGTAAGCTGCAATATTTTTTCAACCCAAGATTCTGCAGCAGCAGCCGTTGTTGTAGGACGTGGCGGCACACTGGATAACCCAATCGGAAGTCCAGTCTACGCATGGAAAGGCGAGACACTCACCGAATACTGGTGGTGCACGGTTCAAGCGTTGGTTTGGCCCGATGGATCGGGCCCAGATTTGATCGTCGACGATGGTGGCGACGCAACCATGCTCATCCACAAAGGAACCGAATACGAAGCCGCTGGCAAAGTCCCTGCGTTCGATGCTGAAAACGAGCCCGAAGAATGGGGCGTCATCCTCGAGCTCCTTCGCAAGGAATTGGTCGTTAACCCCGGCCGGTATACAGCCATGGGCAAAGCGTGTATGGGGGTTTCGGAAGAAACCACCACGGGTGTTAAGCGTTTGTACGAGATGGCTAAAGCAAAGACATTGCTATTCCCGGCCATCAACGTCAACGACTCCGTTACCAAGAGCAAGTTCGATAACCTTTACGGCTGCCGTCACTCGCTGATCGACGGACTCAATCGTGCCAGCGACGTCATGCTTGCTGGCAAGGTTGCCGTTGTTTGCGGTTTCGGCGACGTGGGTAAGGGTTGCTGCCAATCACTTAAAGGCCAAGGCTGCCGTGTCATTGTCACCGAGATCGACCCGATCTGCGCTTTGCAAGCCGTGATGGAAGGCTACGAAGTCAAGACGTTGGAAGACTTCCTGCCGATAGCCGATATCTACGTAACTGCAACGGGCAACAAGGACATCATCACGGCCGAACACATGGCCAAGATGAAGGATAAGGCTATCGTTTGCAACATTGGTCACTTCGATAATGAAATTGACATGGCTGGACTCGAAAAGTTGCAAAAGACTGGCAAGGTCGAGCGCCGCAACATCAAGCCGCAGTTCGACCAATGGTATTTCCATGACACTAAGCACAGTATCTTGGTTTTGGCTGAAGGCCGCTTGATGAATTTGGGTTGTGCAACTGGCCACCCAAGTTTCGTCATGAGCACCAGCTTTACAAATCAAGTTTTGGCGCAACTCGAATTGTGGATTGAACGCAAGTCGGCGAAGTATGACAAGACTGTCTACACGTTACCAAAGCACTTGGACGAAGAAGTAGCGCGTTTGCACTTGGCCAAGCTTGGTGTCAAGCTTACAACGCTCTCGACATCGCAAGCCGAATACCTGGGTTGCGACAAGAACGGCCCGTACAAGGCTGATGCCTACCGCTACTAAGCCATGACAGCGTCTCGCGACGCGATTCCAAATCATCCTAAACGAGCCTTGACTGACGATCGATCAAGGCTC
>JAYVBW010000517.1:0-2519 GCA_043750255.1 Pirellula sp. | reverse complement strand
TAATGAACAAGATTCGTTGGGGGAACTCATTCGGCAAATCCAACAAGCAGTGGAGGCCGATAATTTGGGTATCTACGAAGTTCTATTGATCGACGACGGTTCCAACGACTTGTCTTGGTCGATTATCGAGAAACTCAGCCGCGAGCATTCGATGGTTCATGGAATTCGCTTCCGACATAATTTCGGCAAAGCGGCCGCGCTCGCTGCCGGGTTCGCGGCTGCCAAGGGAGAGTTCGTGGTCACGATGGATGCCGATCTTCAGGATGATCCAAAGGAACTCGTTCGGCTCGTCGAGAAACTTAATACAGGTCATGATGTTGTCAGCGGATGGAAACAAACGCGATACGATCCTTGGCACAAACGATGGCCATCGCTTGTATTCAATGGAATTCTCAGGAAGTTCACTCGACTCCATTTGCATGACTTCAATTGTGGACTTAAGGCCTATCGTCGCGAGGTTCTGGATGAGGTCACGCTTTACGGAGAAATGCATCGATTCATCCCAGTTCTCGCAGCGGCGCGCGGCTTTCGCGTCACTGAGATCGCCGTCCAGCATCATCCTCGTATCCATGGCGTGTCCAAGTATGGAGTTTCCCGGATCTTGAAAGGATTCCTCGATCTGTTTACGGTCGTCTTCTTGACCCGTTTTCGATATCGGCCACAGCACCTACTCGGTGGCATTGGCTTGGCAGCGTGCGCTACTTCGGGAGTGTTGCTCATCGGGCTTACGGCGATTTGGGCAATTAGCAGACTTGATTTGGGTATGCAGCCAATCCATTTGCATGAGCGCCCCGTTTTTTATTTAACGATGATTTTGTTCTTACTCGGATCTCAAATGATTGGTGTCGGATTGCTCGCGGAATTGGTCGTGGCCAACTCGGGTAGTAGAACGGTTCCCTATTCCATAGCTACGACAACCCAGGCTCGTGACGCAGAGAGTCTGACACAACTTCGTGAACAACTCGATCAGGCAGGTATTCCATCATGAGTCAATCCATTCAAGCTACAGAGTCAAACTCTTGGCGTTATAAGGATGTCGCTTGGCTATTGATTGGAATAGCGACGGTAATTCAGCTCGCACGAATCCTCGGCATGACAGCGGTACATGGTGAACTTCCCTTTCTTAGCGCGAACGACCGCTCTCGTTGGTGCGCCATCGCATCACTGACAGAGGATGGAAAATGGGAGATCGATCGAGTCGTAGACATTCTCGATAGCAAAGGAAAATCTAAAATCTGGAACTCGATCGACATTGTTCGACATCGAGGAAAAGATGGCAAGGAGCATTTTTACTCCAGCAAGCCGCCGTTGCTTACGGCCATATACGCGCTCGTTTCTAAGCCGGTAACGCTTCTCTTCGGGAAGAAACTAACCGAAGAGCCGTTCATGATTGGACGGGTGGTCATGATCCTTGTCAATGTTTTACCGCTGGCGTTGTGGTGGATTTGGTTTTTCTTTTGGCTGGAGAAAAACGTCTTCGATGCTTGGTCGCGATTCATTTTATTGAACATGGCACTTTGGGGAACGTTTCTCTCTACTTTTGCGGCGACGCTCAACAACCACTTGCATGGCGCGTTGTTTTTTGCATTGAGTCTCGGTCTGGTGTGGCAAATTGTACATGCCTGCCAGCTCGGGCAAAGTAAATCTTGGTGGACTTGGATCGCATGTGGACTGTGTGCGGGGCTTGCGGTCGCTTGCGAGTTGCCAGCATTGGCATGGGCAGCGGCCGCAGGTGTAATCCTGCTGGCGGTAGACTGGCGAAAATTCCTGCTGGGCTATGGAGTTGCAACTGCTGTCGTGGCGGTGGCATTTCTAGCAACCAATTATTGGGCGCATCAAGATTTGAGACCGCCGTATTCACACCGCGGTCTCGGGGCATGGATCGCCACCATTCCAAAAGGACCAGGAAATGCGGAATCTCCAGCACTTGAATCCGTAATGGAACAAGCCAACAAACATGGCTATGCGTTTACGGACAAAGCAACCATCATTCCAGCACGGTTAACGGGAGTGTTGCAGTTTATTGACGATACTGCTGGCCAACGAGTGGCCATTCAGTCCTCGGACGCGGGCTGGTCTATTTACCATTGGGATGATTGGTATGACTTTCCAAAGTCCTATTGGCTACCTGGCAATAAAAAGGGTGTTGACCGAGGCGAAGAGAATCGGTTGTCGTACGCGTTGCACTTCACTATCGGGCATCACGGGATCTTCTCATTGACCCCATTTTGGTTATTAGGAATTCCAGGTGCAGCTTATTGGATTCTAAAAAAGCGAAATTCGATTCGCGGATGGAAAGGCTTGTTGGTCTCGGAATCAGGTGTAGCACTTGCATTAATCGCCGTGACGCTCGCATGTTTTGTTTTTTATGCAACACGCGTAGTCGAGGATCGTAACTACGGCGGAGTTAGCAGCGGATTCCGTTGGGTGTTTTGGCTTGCACCTGCTTGGTTGTGGCTGTGTGTACCCGCTGTTGAAATGACGGGGCGTTTGTCTGCGTTGCGCAGGCTGACGAGCCT
>JAYVBW010000516.1:0-2635 GCA_043750255.1 Pirellula sp. | reverse complement strand
GACAACGTAGAGTTTGTGGACAACGATGATTTCGAAATCACCGGTGAGGTGTTCACCCTTGATAAAGCATATCGGATGCTGGATGGGGAGATGGTGATTGCCTACGGCGACATCGTGTTCCGCAAATACATCCTTCAGATGTTGCTGGATGCTCCCGAGGAAATTGCGATTGCCGTCGACTCTTCATGGCGACAAAGACCTTCCTTTAATGGAATGGAGGATTTTGTGACTGTGACGAGTGCCGCTACTCAGAACAGCGTGGAAAAAAAGCATTGGTTAAGGCAAATGAACCCCGGCCTCGATCAAGAAAGTATCCATGGTGAATGGATCGGATTGCTCCATGCTACCGCAACCGGAACGCAGGCGATCAAAAGGGCGATTGATCAGTTACGCGATCTTCCTGAATTTTCAAAGCTACAGATGTTCGATCTTTTTAATCATCTAGTCAAAGGTGGGGTCGCAGTCGCAGTGCACTATATCGTAGGGCATTGGTTGGACGTCGATAATCTCACGGATCTAGCTGCAGCGGAACGCTTGAATTTTTGATGGACAGGTAGCTCGGTTAAGTATAGGTTGCCACAATGATCAACGCCGCTAGTTTTGTCACGGTTCTAAAACGATTCCACTATTCCCAGTTTGTGGGCGTGCCTTGCTCCTACCTTAAGCCGTTCATCAACTTTGTAATTAATGACCCGACGCTTGACTACATTGGAGCTACAAGCGAGGGAGAGGCGGTCGCTATCTCCCTCGGTGCTTTTCTCGCCGGTCGGAAAACGGTCACCATGTGCCAAAACTCCGGATTGGGTAATATGGTGAATCCGTTGACTTCGCTAAACTATCCATTTCGCATCCCAACGCTCTTAATCGTCACTTGGCGAGGCCAGCCAGGACGACTGGATGAGCCACAGCACGAACAGATGGGTGGAATTACTCTAAAACTGTTAGAACTGATGGACATTCCTTGGTCGATTTTTCCGCAAACAGAACTTGAGATCGAAACCGCCATAGTGCAAGCGGATGAGTACATGCGGGAAAATTCGCGGCCTTATGCGTTTGTTATGCCTGAGGATTCAGTTTCTGCCTTCGAATTGAACCCACAACAGCGAGGAGAAAGGGTTGCCACCAATTGCTTGTCTTCCGCCGGGTTTCGCGAAGACCGTTTGACTCGAACCGAAGCACTGGCACTAATTTTGCGGGCTCATCCTCTCGACCATGCGATAATAGCCACGACAGGCAAGACCGGTCGAGAGCTGTTTACTGTTTCTGACTCACCCGCCAACCTTTATGTGGTAGGAGGAATGGGAACAGCGTCGGCAATCGGCTTAGGAATCGCCCATGAATTGCCGGATCAGTTTGTCACTGTTATCGATGGCGACGGAGCGGCATTGATGAAATTGGGTACATTGGCCACTATTGGTTTTTATCAGCCTTCAAACTTGCTGCATATTATTCTTGATAACGAACAACACGATTCGACAGGAGGGCAACAAACGGTTTCGTGCACGGTGCGTTTTTCAGATGTGGCCGCAGCAGCGAATTACCGAAACGTTGCATTTGCCGAAGGAGCAGTCGGTATTTCTGATGCGATCAAGAAATTATTATCGCTGAGTGGACCGTCCATGTTGCATATCAAGATCAAACCCGGCTCGCCGACAAAACTCGGTCGTCCCACTCTGAAGCCACACGAAGTCAAGCATCGTTTTATGGCATTTCTCGACAAAATTCCTGAATCTCGAAAACGAGTGAATTGAATGCTACGAGGTGAGAAGCGACTGTTTACTCCCGGTCCCATCAACACCAGCTCGGCCGTCAAGCAAGCGATGCTCAAAGATTTGGGATCTCGAGAGGATGCATTCATCCAAGTAGTGTCGGAAATTCGTGCGGGCATACTTAATGTGGCCGGTGTATCTCGAGAAGATGGTTATGAAGCGATCCCGATCCAGGGGAGTGGAACCTATGCAATGGAGGCCGTGCTAGCCACAGTCGTGGGACCAGATGATCGCCTGTTGATCCTGGTTAATGGAGCTTATGGCGAGAGAATGGTAGAGATAGCAGAGTGTTATCGATTGAAGCACGACGTTTACCAAGTGCAGGAGAACCAGATTCATGAACTTTCTGGCGTTGAGTCCATTCTGACTAGCTCCCGTTTCACGCACCTCGCCGTCGTACATTGCGAAACGACGACCGGGATCTTAAATCCTATCGAACAATGGGGAACAATAGCCAAGATCAGAAAATGTAAATTCATTGTTGACGGTATGAGCAGTTTTGGCGGGGTTCCCATTGATTTTACGACGGCGCAAATCGACTATCTCGTTTCGTCCTCCAACAAGTGCTTGCAAGGTGTACCTGGATTTGCCTTTGTCGTTGCGCGTCGCGAATCGCTACTGGAAGCTAAGCATAAACCGCGATCTGTTAGCCTGAATCTATTACAGCAATTACTAGGCTTCGAGCGCAACGGTCAGTTTCGTTTTACTCCTCCCACACATGTGCTGCTCGCTTTCCTCCAGGCCTTAAGAGAACTGGAAGACGAAGGCGGTGTCGAGCAAAGAGCCCTTCGATATAAAACGAATCACAGGATACTTTGCGATGGAATGCGAGATCTTGGTTTTCGCGAGTATGTGCCACTAGCTCT
>JAYVBW010000515.1:0-4798 GCA_043750255.1 Pirellula sp. | reverse complement strand
GACGACCCTGCTCGCTACCACGAGCTGCATTTGGTCGACGCTACGGACGGATCGCTCATCTGCCATATTCGAAATGAAAACAAACAGGACGACGGACATACCCTGCAATGCGAATCGAATGATGGCGGTCGGACTTGGACGACACCTCACACAATCGGTATCTGGGGGTTTCCCTCGCATCTGCTGAGGATGCGCAATGGCCATCTTTTGATGTCGTACGGCCACCGTCGAAGTCCACTTGGAATTCAAGCGAGAGTTAGTCAAGACTCAGGCAAATCATGGAGCGAAGCCATCTCCATTACCGCAGATGCAAAATCGGGTGATGTTGGCTATCCGTCCACGGTGGAATGTTTCAATGGAACTATGGTCACGGTCTGGTACGAAGTTTTGGAGGGTTCTCCTTTGGCTCAACTTCGACAGGCGCGTTGGAAGTGGCCGGACTGACGAATGATGTGAATTGCATCTTTCTCGACGAGGTTTTCGACAGAGTAGTGCAGTGCCAGGCGTGGAAAGCTATACTGGAGAAAAAGCATGGTTTGGCAGCAAATCCTACCACTTTTTGAATTCCCATACTGTTGGAGCTACTTTGATGTTCAAAATTCTGCTGGTTGATGACTCGGCCACTGACCGTCGATTGATTGAGGGACTTCTGAAAAAGTGCTTGCATTTTGATGTGGAAACAGCAGAAGATGGTTTAGTTGCGCTGGAAAAAATCAAAGTGAACGCTCCTGATCTGATCGTCACGGATATGCAAATGCCAAACATGGATGGTATGCAGTTGGTTGAAAGAATCCTTAGACTCTACCCTCTCATTCCCGTCGTCCTCATCACAGCGTCTGGAAGTGAGGAACTTGCTTCACGAGCCTTGCAGCGTGGCGCCGCTGGTTATGTTCCGAAGTCTCGTTGCAATGAACTTCTGCAGGAAACGATTAACCATGTTATTGAACTGACTAGGGCTGAATCGAGTTTCGAAAAGATTATCGAATGCGCAACGCTTACCCAATTTGAGTTCGTATTCGCGAACGACTTTGCTCTGATCGCTCCTCTAATAGAGTTGGCGCAACGCATGACGATTGGCTTGGGGATTTGCGACGAACCCGGTGCAGTCCAAGCGGGCGTTGCACTAGAGCATGCGATTCTGAACGCTATCTACCACGGAAACCTAGAGATTGGAGGACCTCTCAATGGCGATCGTAGCTTGATGGATCAGCGCCTAGCACAGTCCCCTTACAAGGACCGACGCGTTTTTGTTGAGATTCGAGTCACTCGAGACGAAGCCCAGTTCAAGGTGCGAGATGAAGGACATGGGTTCAAGTATCAAGAGCTTACTGCCACCGGGCGAAAAATAGCTTTATTAGGCGAAGGCGGACGCGGTCTTTTCCTGATGTGGGCGTTCATGGATAGTGTTTCCTACAATCCGGCCGGAAACGCAGTGCTTATGGTTAAACGGCGAGTTTTGTCCAGCATGGAACTTGAAACCGATTTCGAAATAGCCGAAGTGGGCGAAGAGCAGCCAAGATTGCCGGAGATACTTGGAATCCTCGTGCCATGTGACAGCAGCCCACTGATCGAATTGAAAAAACCCAAACTGATGGCTGGCCGCGATCCAAGTTGCGATATCGTGATCCCATTGCCGTCCATTTCGTTGCATCATTGTTTGCTGTACACATTCGAAGGATGGTGGTATGTGCAGGACTTGAAAAGCACCGATGGCATTCAAGTCAATCACGTATCCGTACGTGAGCATTTGCTCCGTCCCGGAGATAACCTTTCGATTGGCAAACTCGAATACACCATTGATTACGAAACCACGGCTCTAAGAGCAAACGACATCGATCCACCTGCCGATCCTTTTTAATTTGGACGGCGACTGTCGATCTTATCCCTCGGATCTTAAAGACTTAAGGAGTGGCCATTGCATGGCGCCCCATGCAGCGAGAATGCTGCAAAAAAAGCCTGACAAAATCACCATAGCCATCATCAGACTCGGCCAGGCGAATCCGCTAAAAGGCTGACCACGGATTAGGGAGGGCAGGGTTGCCAATGCGGCCGAACTCACGCCAATCCCGATCCCACGCAATAGTTGCCAGCCATTTTCCAATGTCAAAAGCCAGACAAGTCGCGATTGGGTGAACCCAATTGCTCTCATCGCTGCTAGCTCTCTGCGGCGTTCCATTGCACCCCGTAGCTGCGAGACCCCAAGTCCGATGGTACCCAACAATAAACCCAATGCCCCCAAAACTTGAAACGCCCCCAAATAAGTGTTTTGCACTGCTAACAATTGCCGCAGCACTGAATCGCTGGACGCTAGACTCAATCCCGAATCGGACCATCCATCCTCTAATACCGTCCTAACTTGCTCAACGATCTCTGGTTTCTGCAAGGACGCTTGGCCTTCGATTGATTTTACCAAAAACATTCGATAACCAGTGATACTTGGGAACAGAACCTTAAAGTTCGATTCGCCGACAATGAGACTGCCCTGCAAGATCGTATTTTGCAAGACTCCAATCGTACGAAAGTAGATCTTGTGATCATCGAAAGTATAAGAAAAGGTCTCGCCCACGTAGCCTCTCAAATGCAAAGCCCAAAGAGCCGTGTTTTGATCGACCACGACAGGTACCGGAGAATCTGCCGTGCCATCGGCCTTCCTATCAAGTCGCTGCCAGGGCGTAGAGCCCTTCGAATTCTGGGTTGCAAACCACGCAAATGCCGACCGTCCATCCGGCTTCTGATCAATCGACTCCATGCGAGTGGAGATTCCTAATATCTGTGGCTCACTGGCTTGATATAAATTGTTGCAACTCGCGTCATCTCCGCTTCGCACACGTAAAGGAACAAAATCAAACTCGCTCAATGTACTCGCCTTCGCGCCCAGGATCTCACGTTGTCGATCACGATTGGCTAAGTCATAATGGATGGCTTGGGAGCTCTTGCCTATGTACGCAAACCGTCCAGTGCCCGCTTCATTCGGAGAGGCTTGAAACAGGCTCATCGACAAGATTAAAAAGGAGGCGATAGCAACCAACCCGATTGCCAAAATACTTCGCATCGGTGCCCGTTTTGCATTGCTGCTGGCAAGCGACGATGCAGACAGAATCGAAGCCGACTCGTAGGCACTTGAGGAACGATTCGTCGATACGCTTTTCAGTCTGCTCAATGTCCAAGACAATCCGCCTACTAAGAAAAACATGCCAGCTCCGACAAATGCACCGGCCTGTGCTTGTCCTTGCAGAAACTGGCCCACACCAAGGATCGCAATCGCCAAAATAACGCTGCCGATTGCCAAATAGGGACGTCTGCTAGCCGACTGTGGAACACCCAAGTTCGTCTCCATTTGTCGCTTCAACAGTTTGGCTATCGGTATCGACTTTAATTGCCTCGTCGAAATCAAAATGGTTACAAGCGCCGCCAGCCAACTGAGGCCCCAACCCAACACTAAACTTAGGGGTCTAACGTGGTATTCCAAAAAGGAAACTGTGATTGCACCGACCCACCAAGTGTGAAGGCCAGTGATCATGGCGTATGCGTAACCTAGTCCCAAAAAAATGCCGAGCGTTGCTCCAATCGTACAAACAACGGATCCCTCGAGCAGCAGCAATCGGCGCACTGCTGACCGTGTCCAACCCGATGCTAACAGGAGCCCCCAGTGGTCGGCACGTTGTTCAATCGCAAGACGAAATAGGAGCGCTACCAGCAACAAAGCCGCAACGATCACAAAAAAACTAAGTGAAAGAAACAAGGCATCAAAAGGTGTAGTGCCGCTAGAAGCCATCAGTTGCTGCCGCCTAAGTGGAATTTCTCGCCAGCCTAAGTTGGACAATTTAGTTGTTGCAACTTCAGAAATCTGCTTCTCAATCGCGATCGCTTCTTCAGGTTTCAAGTTGTCAAACCGAATGCTACTTACCTTTCCAAAACGTGAACCGAAATGCCGGCGTCCTAGTTCTTTGGAAATGTACAGCTTGGGTGTCAAGCGATGATCGTAGAAGTATTTGTCGTCCTGAGGTTCTCGTTTTCGAGTTAAAGGAAAGGGAGTATCCCAATCGTCGATCGACTCTTGATCAGTGATTCCTGGAACGACTGGCGTCCATGCTGGATCATTAAATGGAGTCGGGGCTATGGAAAATGCGGCCGCCCGATTCCGTTGGAATCCTCTCTTGGGCTGGGTAAGCGGAGCAATTGCAATAACGATTGCATCGAAACTCTTTTCGACCTCTAATCCATCGACCGTTTCTGGTAGAAAGTAGTCGATCTGAATGACGTCGCCCAAGTTGATCGATAGCTCTTGAGCTAGCCAACTCGTAACTACAACCCAATCACGCTCAGGTGAGTCGAAGGCGCCTGCGTCAGGATCTGCATCAAGATTGGTGACTTTTTCGGGAACCGCAGCAACAGGGGCAACTGCGGCTAGCGCCAGCGGCTCAGTTTTATTTAGGCCAGGACGCCCCTTTAGACCTAGCATCGATGTCAGGACAGGCCAATCCACGGCAGCAATGGTTGAATAGGGCACATTTCGCCCTATCAATTGACCGTCCCTTTTTTGTTGGACCCCATTAGCCAGATAAGTCAAAACGCTGGCCGGGTGATGCGGTACGGTACGCTCCAAAATTCCGTCCGAAAGGCCATCGGTCATGAGCATTTGGTCGGTAGTGAGCTGATGGTAGTCCAATACCTTTTCTTCCATTTGATTTACATCGACTTGTGATGAAGATTCACCTAGAGCAGCATCCGGAAACGAACGTTCTACATGTTGCCAACGCAGTCCAAGATCCGAAAGTGAAGGTGACAGTTTTTCGAG
>JAYVBW010000514.1:0-1826 GCA_043750255.1 Pirellula sp. | reverse complement strand
CACCGTAACACCGACGATGAATAAGCAGACGAGTGGGAAAAAGCTTTCTTTTCGAATCATAGTCGATTTTATGCCGCGCGTTTCGCGTCTGGATGCAGCATATTGTTCTCGCTACTAGGATGAACTTGTGATCGGCGATAGAGGTGTGAATTCTGATCGGCGGGCGAGTCTGGCGGATTGATCCACACTACGCGATTTGCACATCCCGACGCTTGTATATTGACCGAATCTCCAAGCACATAGAGCGGCCTCTGCTTGGTCTCGTCGTAGATACGTCCGACATAGTCTCCTACCAATCCAACTGCGGTGAGGGTCGCACCATTAAAGAGCAACTGGAAGCAGACGAGAGAACTCCAGCCGGGAGCCGTCGTGGTTACAAAGATAGCTGCGTACACCGCATAGATGGAGTAGCCTATTCCCAATAGGGTAAAAAGCAATCCGGCAACCAAACATGCCTTGAGAGGCAACGCCGAGAACGAGGATATAGCGGTCCAAGCCAGCTTGGCCAATTTAAGGGATGAATACTTCGTCTCGCCAGCAGCTCGGGCAGGGCGGTGAAATCGAATGATCGTTTCGCGTAGTCCCAGCCATGCGACCAAGCCTCGCATGAAGCGATGTTGTTCACGAAACTTCCGAATTGCTTGGACAGCACCTCGGCTGAACAATCGAAAGTCGCCGCATTGTGGAGGTAATCTCTCGTCAACGGCTTTCTGCATAAAAGCATAAAATGCAGATGCAGTAACTTTTTTGAAGATACTCTCGCCATCACGTGCAATGCGCTGAGTTGAAACTACGTCAAAGCCTTGCTTGAATTGCTCGATCATCAACTCGAGCAACTCTGGAGGATCTTGGAGGTCAGCGTCCATGACCACGACAGCATCGCCGTTTGCAAAATCTAAACCCGCAGTGATTGCCGCTTGTTGTCCGAAATTACGGCTGAAGCCGAGTACCTTGACCCGGCTGTCTTGCTCAGCCGCTTCGTTAAGTATTCGGCGCGTTGCATCGCGACTGCCATCATCAATGAAAATCAATTCGTATTCGCAGTCGATTTTTTCAAGAACAGACGGCAAGACTTGAAAAAGGACCGGAAGGACTTCTTGTTCGTTATAGACCGGCAGCACAATCGAAAGGAGCATCGTGATCGCCTTGGATTGACAGGAATCGCGTAATGTGGAAAGGGTCGAGCCATTGGATAGATAGCGAATCTGCGTTGTTCAGGTCAATACGGAAAGTGGACATCGAAACTTTTAACTTTTGGGGCTGGAACGGCTGCACTAGGCAGTCAAGGCGCCCTAGCTACCAGTATTGTCAGGACAAAGTTGCTGGACGATGAGTCGGTCTTCGTCAGGCTCTATAGATCGCAACACAAGTTCAATATGATCCGATTGGACGTTGGCCCAAATGGGTAGCTCGCCTGCGCTAAGCTGGTCAGCCATCGCCGATGGACTTACCGATTTCGGGAATATTTGTACGGTACTAGAATCCAAGCGTTGGTTGCTCCAGACGCCGGCCCCGATTCGGCATGATTTGCGTGCCATGGTCACTCGCTCAAACGTTGTGTTGGATGCAAGTTGGGTTACCAGTCTTTCAGCTCGATTTTGTAAATTTTCGAGACTTGTTGAGAGCGAAGCTCCGATGGGCAATTGACGCCACTGTTCAAATGACTCGGAGGCTTGGAGCGTTCGCAACAAGGCTGCTTTGGTGATGCTGCTTGCTTGAAGACCCAAGGTATCTGTAATCTTGAGAACACTCTCCAAGGTACTTTGTTTCCCTAGAATGATTCCGCATTCGGGGCCTCCTAGCAATGCATCTCCCGGTACGACAAT
>JAYVBW010000513.1:0-11668 GCA_043750255.1 Pirellula sp. | reverse complement strand
CCAAAAACGTCGTGACATATTTTTATACTGCTCATCATCATCCTCGTTCGTCCCATGGACAACCTTGCGTTCTAAATCCATACCGCAAATCGGACAATCGCCCGGACCAACTTGTTCGATCTGAGGATGCATCGGGCAGGTGTAGATCGCACTTGAGGCTGGTAGCTGATCGACCATCTTGATTGGTGCACCCTCAAACTTTGGCTGCGATCTCGCAGGCGGAGCGAGACCGCTAGAATGACAACAAGACGATGCTTCCTTCGTGATTGCAGTATTGGCCAAGTCTTTTTCGGCCCTCGTTGCCAACACATGCTGCGGATCAGCCTCGAACTTCTTAAAGCAACTCTCGCTACAAAAGAACACGGAATTCCCTTCGTATTCGATGCTGCGAGACTTGTTTGGATCTACCGCCATCCCGCATACCGGGTCGATCGCTGTAATTTGTGTCGTGGCCATCATCGCCTCCATTGCTGCCTATTTGTTCTCGCTCAATGTATCGCAGCGACGAATGCAAATTGCATTCCTTATAAAGCAAACTCGTACATATGCTCAAATTCAAGACTTGTCATGCAAAGAATTGGTTTCGAAAGTCGATTTACGAATGGCAGTGACGTGCTTCTGCGAAGCGAAATGAAAAATTTCATCTAAATGGAAAGTTTCGCGAAGGACGATGGCTGACTGGGCATCTAACAACCAATCCCGCTTCCAGATTCAGAATTTTGGATGCGAAAATTACGGTAGACAAAATAACGCGTACGCCGATGGCAAATCGGAAGGCGAATTAACGAGTGATCAGGGAATTCCTTGCTCAATCGGTTTTTTCATGCTGCTTTAGTCTAACTGGCTTCGGTCCACAACTTCTCCAGATGCTCGGGTACCGAGCTGTCCCCAGACACCGTATGGGCTCCCTTTTCCGTCGTCGCCGGTTGGAGCAAGCTCCGAGAGATCGCCGCAGTTGATAGACGAAGAAATAAATCGGACCGACGTGTCACCGAATAAACAATTCACCCCATTCGCGTGATACGAACCTGCAGAAAAATTGCCATATGTAAGGTCGCTATCGTTGCGATGATTGGCGCTAACGTCGCCTGGAGGCAATATGGTGTTAAACGCGGTATAAATCGGGGCGCCATCGACCCAGCGTCGCCCTCGTCCAAAGAACTCAGGCTGCGACGGCGGCGAATTCAGCGAAATAGACGACCTGCATCGATTACGTTCCGAGTAACTGCACGGTTTCAGCAACTCGCTATCGGACATCCACTCAAGCATTTTCCCGTCGACTCGTACTTCACTCATCGCGACGGTATTGGAAAGGCCATCGGTTATTTCGCTCAATCGCCGAAATCTGCCGCTTTCAAACACACCGCGAGTGGCCTGGTTGGCGTTATCAACAATCGTGTCGCCGACGGAAAAGACGTAATTCGAATAACCCATTTCTCCTTCTAGCTCGGATTTCGGATCGCTCGGGCAACGAAACAGAGATAGCTTATCAAGCCAAGGTTGAATAGGCCCATTTGCCTCACCTGAATTTGGAACTGGGCAAAAGAACATCGCAGATGACAGACCTGAACTCGCGTGCTCATTCACGATCGAGCTTAGCATTTTTTCGTGAAGGGCAGATTGCTCCATGAATGGCAAGATCATGACTAGCCCACTTGTGCGAGCGTACGGTCCATTCGCCGAAGCGTTTCCAAGTCGTAGCGATGGCAACTTTCGATAGACGGATTCGTAGTTGGTCATAGCAATACCAACTTGCCGAATGCGATTGCTACAATCCATTCTACGAGCTGCTTCGCGAGCTGCACCAATCGCTGGTAGAAGCAAGGCAACCAACAAACCGATGATCGAAATAACCACGAGTATTTCGACTAGTGTAAAGGCATAACGCTTAGTATGGCCCATGTTTTCCTCATTGATTATTTTTATTGCAGGTACACGCGTAGGATTAATCAGTATACACTTTGTTTAATTACCAGTGTGATCCTCCGGTTGCAATGGGTCAAGTCTTGCGTTTATAGGCTGCAATCGAACGGAACCAAATGGTTTGCGATTGGTGGATGATTTAAGAGTCTGGATTTCCTTTTTCCACTGTCGTTCCAACTCGCGAACGTCGTCTATTTGATAATGACGTTTGAGTGCGACCGCGATTCCATGATCCATTGAGTCCTTTGCAAACTCGATAAGCGTTTCAGGACCTTTTTGCTGCGCGAGCATTCTTGCCAGTGTAAGACTTTGGCCGTAAAACGGTGCAACCTGACTGGAAGAAGTAAATTGATCGAGCCGCACCAATGCGTCAATAGGGAATGCATTTTTGGACGAAATCGCATCCATACAGTCCCTTTCATGGAGCAGTTGCTTTTCGTGGGTATCAGCGAGCATCGCAACTCCCTCGTCGAACCAAAGTGGTGGCTGTCGCCCAGTAAAACAATCGGACAGAATGACATGCGTCAATTCGTGCGGTAACGACGTCAATGCCCCATGTTGATCCACGATAAGATCTATTCGCCTTCTTGAAATCAATCCTGATTTGATCTGCACTAAGCTGCTACCGTTGGTCGAACTGCTCCCGGGCCCGACTGCTTTGCTGTACCCGTCACGCGAATGGTGAAGAATAACTTCGCAACGAGGCTCCCATTTGGAAGGTCCTGTTTTTCGGCTCCATACACGTACAATCTCGGTTCGAAGTGAGTCACAAAGTTCGAGCACTCTCTGGGAATTGGGGCCTCCATCGAACGATTGAACCTGAAAGAAATGGGATCTGGAAAATGTGCCTCTCGACAAATCCTCGCCAATTGCACTCGAGCTTTTTGAGACGACAAACCAAACGACGAAAATAGGTATTGATAAAACTGCCAAGGGTTTCGCCATGCTTGTCATGTCCAGCACCGTTTAAAAGGAATTCGTCTGCCTGATTCCTTGTAAATTCAAATACCGTGCCGTTAACATCATGCTGGAACAACAGGATTGCCGTCGGTTTGCGCAAAGCTCAACTGCTGTTCAACTTAAATTAACTTGAAAAATACTTCTTGCAATTTCCTTAGCTTGCTTGGTGCAACGTTTCTAGGCGGACATGCAAGAGAATTGAGCACTCGAAAGAATTGCTTTTCGTATACGATGTTGCAATAGCAGTAAAAATCCAATTAGTGATTTTTCTATTTTTTCGTGAAGGCTTATCGCTGCCAGAGCATCTAAATGGCATCTTCGCTACCCGGAACACGAAATCTGGTTGCGAAAATTTCGGTAGACTAAAAAAAGCGCATGCCGATTGCAAATCGGAAGGCGATTTAACGAGTAAGCCGGTGTTTTGGAATCTCATGGAGGTTCCATTGCGCTGGCTTTTTTTTTTGCTTTAACTTGACTTGCATTCGGGGGGGCATTTCTTCGATTCATTCGAAGAGCTACTGCGGAAATCAAACCAAAAACAACGCCTGCGATTCAATTCGCGGCTCCATCATTAAAATTTAATTGTTGACCGACCTCTCTCTTGAGACCGTCGTTAGGCTTGTCTTCGGACGGCCATCGCTACGACTGATATCGGCACAGCATACGAACGAAAGGGTGGACCACGTATCGAAACAGATGTTGCTAAGGAGTGTCGTAGGAATTGCAAATGGTATCGACTTGCTGTTTCGGCGACACGAAAACTGCGTGATGAAAGTTGCGCATAGTTCAAACGATCCGACGACGTAAAAGCGTCGCTGGAGAGCGGGGGTATGTTACCTTCGTAGACAAGTCCACATGATAACTTTAGGAAAAATGATTATGATCAGTTCAACAAACGGCCGCATCTTCTCACTTGCTACGGCTACTTTAGCCTTGTTCGCAGTGACTGCTGGCACAATCGCAGCCGTACCAGCGGCGGACAATCCTCATGCTTCGCACCTGCTGAAATGTGCATCCGTATGCTCCGATTGCCAAGTTCAATGTGATTCGTGCTACATTTATTGCGCGAAGCTAGTTGGGGAAGGAAAAAAGGAGCATGCCAAATGCATGAGTTTGTGCGTGGATTGTGCTGACTGTTGCAAGATGTGCGCATCGTTGTGTGCTCGACAAAGCGATCTCAGTCTTCACGCGTGCGAGTGCTGTGCAAAATGCTGCAATGATTGTGCGGCCGCATGCGAGAAGATGCCGGAAGACAAACAAATGGCAGCCTGTGCCAAGGCTTGTCGCAATTGCGCTAAAGAATGCTCCGCAATGGGAAAAACGTTGAAGTAAAGCACCGACCTTTTTGAATGGGTCATTGGATTATTGCGACTCTGAGAATGCATTAAACTTCACCCTACTAAACACCGAGTGATTCATTCGCTCGGTCTGTTGGGAAGTGGCCTAATCGCGAAATCGTCGATAAAATACGACATTCGCTGTGCTACTAAGCAAATTCCAAATCAAAACTCCCGGTTTCACGTGGCATTGCAGCAAAATCGGTCCCAAACTACTATTAACTGACGTTGCAAACATGGATTGAACACAAAAAGGGACGAGAGCGTTGCTGAGGTTAGCCGTTGCCATATTGATGATCTTCATTCAATGCTTCGGAAGCGTTGGGCTGGCTCGTGTCGTTTGCTTCCGTGGAGATGGATCCATTTGCTGCATCTGTTCAGCTTGGGACAGTTCTGCCTGTTGCGAGCCGGTACTGCAAGAACCTGACGGTTGCACATGCTGCCAGCATTCTCAGAACATTTGCGATGATCGAAACGCTGACCCAATTCATACGTCTAATTCATTAGATTTTGGTTCGCGGGAATTTGATGCCGTTCGCGAAGTTTGCGATTGCCACCCAATGTTCGTCATGGCGAATTTAGAGCTATCGAAGTCGCCGAATAAAATTTGCTTGATGCACTCGTTGATTGTTACCCGCACCGAGTTTGTTTTTGAATTAGGACTTCCAGTGCCCACTGACGGGTGTTTGCGAACGCCCAATCCCTCCTTACGACGCTGTCGTTGCTCTGTGATGCGCTGTTGAGTGGCGGAACTCGGCCTACCGCCAAGACTATCTAATTGTGGGCGATGAGTTGAATAGGATTGCACTAATACGTGCGCTGTTTTCCTTGCCGCTCATACTCTAGCACGTATCCATCCTGTATTTGGGAAACAGCATGTCTTCTTCAACCTTTCCAAGCCAAAACGCATCAGCAAACACGGAGCGACAACAACTACGTTTTCATGCCGCTCCAACGTCAACTTCACAAAGATTGGTCGATGGGGTTCTGACTGGTCTAGCGTGGAGCGCACTGATTGCAATCTTCGTCCTTGGTTACAAAACGGGCTGGAGGCTTCCAACCTTCTCAAGTCTCACTGGTGGGTCTCTTGCGTCCGAAACTGATTGGTGCGCTGAACATTCTGTTCCCGAATCGATATGCATTGAGTGCCGAACGATCCTCCTACCCAAACCAAAGCCAACGGGATTCTGTATGCTTCATGGCGTCGCAGAATGCGTTTTCGATCATCCCGAACTTTCGCAACTAAGCGAAACTGCCACGCATCGAAAACGATTCGCAACATCCGCTGTCTTCGTCGCCAAAAACACAAACTCAAGTCGCGAACCTCTGCATAAAAAACGAATTCAGTTTCCTTCCAAAGAGAGCATCGATCGGGCCGGGATCGATGTCGGAGTTGTGGAGGAGAAGCCAATGAAGGAAACTGTTTCCGCCAATGGCGAATTGGTCTTCAATCCTACTTGTGTTGCAAGGTTATCAACGCGAGTCTCAGGAAGCATTGCTGCTGTACTAAAAATAACAGGAGAGCGTGTTCACGCTGGGGATATTTTGGCCGTCGTAGACGCTGCTGAGGTAGGAAAGGCGAAATCGCGACTTGTTCAAGCCACTGTTCAACTGCAACTCAAACGTTCCGTCGCTGATCGACTGCGTCCGATCGCGCTTCAAGGGGCAATACCACAGCGCAATGCGATCGAAGCCGAGACCGCACTTCAGGAAGCGATAGTTGCCTTTACAACGGCACGGCAATCGCTATCCAATCTGGGGTTCAATCCACCCGCCGACAGCGACAAAATGACCGCCGTATCACTTGATCGAGAGCTTCAATCGCTTGGACTAGAGGGATATGTGAAGTCGTCACAAACATCTGCCGCGAGTGGAAACCTATTCCCAATTCGGGCTCCACTGGATGGAGTAGTCATTCAATCCAGCACTGTCGTCGGTGAAGTGGTTCAGCCAGGCACGACGCTATTTACGATTGCTGACCCATCTCAAATGTGGTTGATGATGAATTTCAATCAAGACGATGTGGATCTCATTCGAATCGGCTCCAAAGTCTCATTCGAGTCCGATTCGAATGGCAGTAGTGTTGACGGCAAAGTGGCATGGATCAGCCCAACAATCGACGATCGTACGAGAACTATTAGTGTACGAGCAAACATTGTCAACGATCGAGAACACATGAGAAACAATACTTTTGTCAATGCTAAGGTGTTGCGGCGCGAAGAGGCAAAGGCTATCGTCGTTCCAAAAGAGGCAATTCAAATGACCTCGCAAGCGACATTTGTTTTTGTGCGTGATAAGAATTTTTTCCAGCCCGACTCGCCCCTCTTTTTTCATGTACGTCAGGTCGCAGTAGGAACCTCGGACGATACACATGTTGAGTTGCTGGCAGGGGTTCTACCCGGCGAAGTCATCGCTACCAAGGGGAGTGCATCGCTCCTCGCCCAACTGCTAAAAAGCAATTTGGGTGCTGGCTGTGGTTGCTGCGAGGAATAGCCAATGGACATCCTTAATCGAGTTATCGATCTATCGCTTCGCTATCGCGGATGGGTGCTGGTTGCAACAGTTGGCACCGTCGTTTTCGGAGTATTGGCGTTGCGCAATTTGGATATTGATGCATTTCCGGATACGACGCCCGTACAGGTGCAAATCAACACATCCTCGCCGTCATTAAGCCCGGAAGAAGTCGAGCGGCAGGTTACCTTTCCAGTGGAGCAGTCGATTTCAGGTCTACAAGGTTTGGAATTAATGCGATCGATTTCGAAGTTCGGACTTTCGCAAGTCGTCGTCGTGTTTAAAGAAGGAACCAACATTTACTTTGCGAGACAATTGATCCAAGAACGGCTTGCAACGGTCAACTTGCCTGCCGGTTTAGGGCGACCACAGATGGGCCCCGTTTCGACTGGTTTGGGCGAAGTCCTGCACTATCTCGTCGAAGGGAACGTTCGAGAAAAGAGCGAGTTGCGAACCCTTCATGATTGGACCATCAAACCTCCCATGAAAACGGTTCCAGGCACCGCCGAAATCAATAGCTGGGGCGGATATGTCAGACAATTTCAGATTTTGGTTGATCCGGCACTGCTCATCCAATACGATCTCACCTTCGATCAAGCCGTGCGAGCTGTCGAAACAAACAATAGCAATGTTGGTGGAGGTAACATCAGTCAGAACCGTGGCATGCTATTGGTTCAAGGAATCGGTAAAGTAGCCAGCATACAACAAATCGAACAGATCGTGATCGACACGATCGACGGTGTCCCAATCCGCTTGAAAGATATTGGAAAGGTTGTCATCGGCCACGAGATTCGTCGCGGCGCAGTCACTGCCAATGGTCGTGGCGAAGCGGTACTCGGACTGGGGTTTATGCTTATGGGTGAGAATAGCCATCATGTGACCGTCGCCATGAAGGACAAGCTCGCTACCATCGAGAAAAACCTGCCTGCCAACGTTCAAATTCGCCGAGTGTACGATCGGACTGTTTTGGTCGATCAAGTGCTCGATACTGTGCGTTCTAATCTTTTCGAGGGAGGGCTCTTCGTAATCGCCATTTTGTTTGCATTCTTGGGCAATCTGCGAGCAGCGGTGATTGTTGCAATCGCTATCCCACTTTCGATGTGCTTTGCATTTGTAGGAATGTATCGATTCGGAATTGCAGCCAGCCTTTTGAGCTTGGGAGCAATCGACTTCGGACTAGTCGTTGATAGTTCGGTTGTCATGGTTGAAAACTGTGTCCGGCAGCTTGCAGATCCAATCAATTGCAAACGAGATCGATTAGAAGTCATCCGGGATGCTGCCATCGAAGTAAGAAGGCCGACGATGTTTGGAGAACTGATCATCGCCATTGTGTATTTACCGATATTGACGCTTGAAGGGATCGAAGGGAAGTTGTTTCGCCCGATGGCGATGACAGTCATCTTTGCGTTGCTGGGATCGATGGTACTTTCTTTGACATTGATGCCCGTCTTAGCCAGTTATTTATTGCCACGTGTTATGCGTTGCAAGGAGCCCTGGTTGATGAAACTGGCCCATCGCATTCACGGTCCAATCCTGCGGTTCTCAATGAATCATAAAGGAGCAGTGCTCGGTATTGCTGCTACCCTTCTGGTATTCGCCTTCGTGCTGATCGCGCCCAACTTGGGAACGGAGTTTATCCCTGATATGAGCGAGGGAGCGATTGCAATCGGAATTGTGAGGTTGGCCGGTACCGATCTAGATGAGTCGGTGCGTATCAATACACTCATGGAACGCGAACTATTGCGTTCTTTTCCACACGAAGTGGAAAACGTTTGGAGCCGAATTGGTTCGGCAGAGATTGCAACAGACCCGATGGGCATCGAACTGACGGACATGTTCGTCACGCTAAAACCGCGTGAGCAATGGAGTCGCGCTAAAAACCAAAAACGGCTTACAGAGTTGATGGATCAATCTCTACGCGAGTTTCAAGGCCAGCGATTGTCCTATTCCCAGCCTATCGAAATGCGAATCAACGAAATGACGTCGGGAGTGCGTTCCGATTTAGGAATCAAAATCTACGGTGACGATTTCGATATTCTTGTCGCCAAAGCCAAGGAAATAGTTGCGATTGTTAATTCGATTGCGGGGGCTTCGGACGTTGCCGCCGAACAAGTAACTGGCCAACCTGTTTTGCAGATTCGCATCAATCAAGAGCAGATCGCACGCTATGGAGTCACAGCGGACTACGTACTTGGGTTCGTCGAATCGATCGGGAGCCGTTCGGTCGGCGAAGTCATCGAGGGGCAACTACGTTTTCCAATGGTAGTGCGACTACCTGATTCGGTTCGAAGCAGCCCTCAAGCCATTTCAGATATGCAGATCACTACCGCTGATGGAAAGCGTGTACCGCTTGGCAGACTGGCGAGCATCGAGATTGTTGAGGGGCCATCCACCATCACACGCGAATGGGGACAGAGGCGAGTTACAGTGACTGCAAACGTTCGAGGACGTGACTTGGGCAGTTTCGTCAAAGAGGTACAGGACCGTGTAGCGTCGAGAGTCAACTTGCCCAAAGGTAGATATCGCATCGAATATGGAGGACAGTTTGAACACTTTGAAAGCGCTCGAAAGCGGTTGCTCATCGTGGTTCCAATCACGTTGAGTTTGATCTTTGGACTGCTTTATATAACTTACGGCAATGTCGTTGATACTATCCGCGTATTCACTGGAATACCGTTTGCTTGGGTTGGTGGAATCATTGCGCTTTGGATTCGTGACATGCCCTTTTCCATTTCTGCGGCGATCGGATTTATCGCGATGTCCGGCGTTGCGGTTTTGGACGATATGTTACTAGTTTCAACTATTAGGCAGTTTCTTGCGAAAGGACTGTCGGTTGATGAGTCGGTAACTCAAGCGGCGATTACACGTCTCCGGCCAGTCTTGATGACAACCTTGGTCGCAAGTTTCGGCTTCCTTCCAATGGCCTTGAGTGACGGGGTAGGGGCAGAAGTTCAACGTCCCCTTGCAACAGTCGTGATTGGAGGCGTCCTGGGAGCCATGATCATGTCGCTCTTGGTATTGCGAGTCCTGTACATGGTCTTCGATCGATTTCGATCGGTCGCAATTAGTAATGTTTCGATTGGGAAAGTGTCTGGACCGAACGGTTCGGTATCAGATGCAGTCTAGGTAACTAAGGAGTTAAAAAATGTTGTATCAAGTTTCCGTCGTATTCGGATTGTTGTGTGTTGTGGGGTTTGTGGGCTGTACCCCTAGTGCATCCACATCGTCAGTTCCTGCTGGTTCGACCGCGACAAATGTCGCCGATGACCATAGCGGCTGGTGGTGTCCTGAGCATGGTGTGCCCGAAGACATCTGCGGCCTATGTGATCCAAAAGTTGGAGCCGAGATGAAGAAAAAAGGGGATTGGTGCAAGCAACACGATTGCCCGGATTCGCAGTGCTTTATATGCCATCCTGAACATGAAGCTAAATTTATTGCGTTGCATGAAGCAAAGTTGGGAACAAAGCCACCCAAGAGGGACTAGAATTCGGCGAAGCCTGGTTTCCCCCAGTTCATCCATGTGATTTACAAGTTCACTACCAAAAGGTGATGGACTTTCGACGCTAGACCGGGGAATTGCTATCATCATGGGTAGAAACCATTCTGCCCAATTCTGTGTTTTACGAATTAAATCTAACGGGGACGATTGATGCTGCCTACCAATGTCGACGAACTCCATGAGATCCTGATCCGGCTGGGACTGGCTACCCTATTGGGCGCGATTTTAGGAATCGATCGTGATATGCATCGCAAGCCAGCGGGATTGCGAGTGTTATCGATGGTTTGCTTGGGTTCCTGCGCCATCATCATGGCCAGCATCACCGCCGTTTCGACGATCGCAGGCCCTCCCGGAGATGGATTGCTCCGAACTGTTCAAGGTGTGCTATCGGGAATAGGGTTTCTCGGTGCGGGCGTAATCATGCGCACCCAAGGGACCGATCAGGTGCACGGTTTGACTACGGCTGCGTCGATTTGGATCAGCGCCATTCTGGGAATGATCTGTGGCGTGGGCCAATGGTTGCTAGCAGCTTGCCTTTTCCTTTTCTCCTGGTGTATTCTCGTTTTCGGCCGATGGATCGAATTTAAAATTCTGAAATTCTCGCAAATCAGCTCCAAAGATGCAGTGCCTAGTAGTTTTTCCCTGCCACAGTCCAAAACCAACGAAACAACAAAAACATGACACGCCTTTGGTGCTGCAAGTCAATGAAGCCTGTGGAAATGTTATGGAAGTGGCTTTGGGCAAAGCGACTCTCAAACCATTTGGGAATGGCATAAAGTCAACGCTGCAGACTTCGGCAAAATTAAGCAACGATTCGCAAGTGACCAATGAAAAACCCAGGGAAAAACGAAAAAAGCCAGGTTTCCCTGGCTCTTTTAAGTGGAGGCGGGGGGAATTGAAGCAAGCGTTTTCCACCAATGAAAACAAAGGCTTTCTAAAGATAGCGTCGCGCCGTGGTACGCCAGGCGCTCGCGCCAACCAAATGCTTAACAACAAGGCAGCCCAAAACGACCTGCTTACAACCGCCCAACGGTCGATCCAGGCCAGTCGGTCGGCTATCGCAAAATTGATCGATGCCACGCCGCTGGATGATCACTACAACCAAGAGCGATGACGTGACAATGCTGCATCTAACCAAGATTCAGGCCGAAGAGCTTTCAACCGCACTCCAAAGTGCCCAATTTTGGATTGGATACGACAACACGAAGCCGCTAGTCGAAAGTGATGAGGAGTAAAGCGGGACCCAGCCGATTTCGGAAGCGAAACGAAAAAAAGCTTGCTGGGTTTTATCCTGACTGGCTTTTGGATTGTGACGGGTATAAGCCCTATAGCAGGTCAATAAACTGATCCACGGTAATGTCGGCGGCTCTGAGGAGTGACCTGAGAGTTCCCTTTTTCAGCTCCCTATGGTTGGGAATCGAAAGATTGAAGACTGCGC
>JAYVBW010000512.1:0-1613 GCA_043750255.1 Pirellula sp. | reverse complement strand
ATTGGCTTCGGGTGATGAGGCTAGAACCGAGGTCGCTGACAGCAAAGCCAGGAACGAGGCGAACCAATAGTGACGCCGAATATTACTGTTTGCAAACATGGTTGGTTGTGAAAATCCTATTCAGCGGTTGCATTAGACCAATATGTCTTTGATCAAGTTGCCACCATCGCAGATCTCGATCGGTCGATCGCCTGGCGACATCAACTCCTTGTCTGCAACGATGCCGAGCAAGTGATACATGGTGGTAGCCAAGTCTGCTGGCGAAACGGCGTCGAATTCGGGTTCGCTCGCCGTTGCATCGGACGCGCCATGGACTATGCCACCTTTGACTCCGCCACCTGCCAACATCACAGAAAACACCTTGGGCCAGTGATCTCGTCCCGCATCGTTGTTAATCTTAGGAGTGCGACCAAACTCGCTGCTAACCATCACGAGCGTTTTCGACAACAATCCGCGAGCCTCGAGATCTTCGATCAACGCAGCCAATGCTTGGTCGAGGGGAGGCATAGACGATCTCATCGCCCCCGCAATTCCCGTGTGCATGTCCCATCCGCCGTAGGAAACCGTAACGAATCGAACACCGGACTCCACGAGACGGCGTGCCATGAGCAGACGTTGGCCAGCTGTGTTGCGACCGTACTTGTCGCGAAGGCCGTTGTCCTCCGCATCGATATTGAACGCTTCACGCGCTTTGTCGCTACTGATCAGCGAATAAGCTCTTTGGTAAAACGTGTCCATCGCTGCGATGTTGTCGGACTTTTGCTTGTCAGCGAAGTACGCATTTACCACGTCCAAGGCCGACCGGCGTCGTTCAAAGCGAGCTGTGTCTACGTCATTGCCTAAGTTGAGATCCTGAACCTTGAATCCTTTGTTCGTTGGATCGGCCCCAAGGCTAAAGGGTCCGAAAGACGAACTTAAGTAACCGGTGCCGGCAAATTCATTCGGTGAACTTGGGACCGCAACGTAGGGAGGCAAATTATTACGAGGGCCATACTCATGGCTAACCACCGAACCGAAACTGGGGAAGATCAGCGCTGGCGAGGGTTTGTAGCCAGTGAACATATTGTGCGTGCCGCGTTCATGCGCCGCTTCTCCGTGCGTCATGGCTCGAAGAATAGTCAACCGATCGGAAATAGCTGCTAACTTTGGAACGGTTTCCGAAAATATGTCACCGGTCTTCGTCTTGATCGGCTTGAGATCTCCTCGAAATTCAAGCGGGCTAAAAGGTTTTGGATCGAACGACTCCTGGTGCGCCATTCCGCCCGGCAAAAAGATGTGAATAACGCTCTCCGCCTTGGCCTCGAGGAAGTCATATTTTTTTTGATCTGCCATCGCTTGCCGCGACCGAAACAGATCTCCCATCGTTATTCCCAAGCCGCCAAGAGCTCCTACGGTCAAAAAACCACGACGACCAAGTGGATTGCCAAGACATCTCATGTTGGACTATCTCCGAGAGCAGGGGGATTCTGAAAGGTTTGGAAACGACAAAGCCTTCTCAACTAGAAAACTTCGTTATTAGGCGGGAAAGTTTCAGTCGGCTTGCCTAGGACAGGTGTGCCGGGAAGGAATCACAAGTATAGTGCACCTCCGATTCGAATAGTATCCAGAACTAA
>JAYVBW010000511.1:0-2796 GCA_043750255.1 Pirellula sp. | reverse complement strand
GGAGTGTTTTTTGGAACTTTGTGGTTTTTGGACGTCTCGGGTGAGCTTGTCGAAGGTATTCACGCGGCGTCTTTCGATTGGGAGCTTTCGTTTTCCTGCTCGAAGCAAAGCCCTGGAGTGCAGAGCATGCCACTCTTTGAAGCTCCTGGGTTCCTTAAGAAGTAGACACGATCGGAACGTTGTCCACACACCTTTGAAGCTAAGACGTCTAGGTTCGATGTTGGCCAGTTTTGCCGCTTGGCGGCGAAATTGAGCAACAAGATTGTAGGCAACCACTAAGTCATCAACTCTTTGCGAACCATCTCAAGGCTTTTACCTCGGATATTCTCGGTATCCATCGTTACCTTTAAATCACGGATATCGAACTCCACATCGTAACGATAGGAGTATAGCTTTGCGGCTGAGGTAGCGTCGGCTTCAAGGTTGCTTACCGTGTACAGCGATTTTCCATTGTCAAGAATTACATCGTGCACAACGACTTCGATGGCTGCATCGAGTGGAAGGTTGGGATTGGTAAATCGGTCTTCGACGCTCGGTGTCCAATTCAAACGATAGGTCTTGTGTTTGGGGCCCTGGTCGAACAACTCGGCTTGGCGGCGAAGAGCTTTGAAACGCGATGATGAGAGTCGAAAAAGAAAGTCATGTCCGTCAGTAACACTGGCGTATGCAACGCTAAATATCTCAAAGCCACTATCCGCTAAAATAATCGAATCAACAGGCAATTGGCGAATGATTTCCTTGGCTTGTCGAGCTTCGCTACTGTTGTTTTCGCCGTACATCGGATCAATTTGTGGGAGCAATGCACAGCCGCTTTGCATCTCGTTGGCGATCATCAGCATGGCAACCGGCCAGACAGACGTGCCATGCTGATTTGTCGCTGGTGGAAAGGCTTTTTTGAGGGCGGGTGTCGGGGGCAATGTAATCGTCGTGCCGTCGAGAATAAAAACGCGGCGGCCATCAAAGATCGGTTCACTAGTTTTTCCAAGATAGTCGCAAACCAGTCCCGAGAAGTTTTTAATAACATCCATCGGTAGTCGTTTGCGAGCCTTGGAATATGCAGAAGTGTCATCGGCTAATGTATCGTCGCGAACACGTTTATTGTCAGGTAATAGGTCCCGCTCATTCTCAATGACTTGGGTTACGATTTCGCTCAACGATTGCCCCTTACCAAGACGCTGCAAAATGAGCATCCCAAGCGTGACACTGTTGGTGTATACCATCCTTGAGTTCGGAGGCGCATCGGGATCGAATGTTTTTTGGATCGCCGGTAAACCGATTAGCTTGCTCAGCAACTCACGAGCAGCAATAAATTGCTCCTCGTTTTCCAGTTCGGTAGGCGGAGATATAGCTTTCGATGGAGACGTAATTTTAGCTCGAGGCTTGCTCATAAACACAACTCAGCAATAATGACAGATTCGTAGCAAATCTACCCCCACATGCGCAATTGTTGTGCCAAACTCCAAGATTTTAAAGCGATTCTCCAAAGTCAGCGGCATTGGGCTAGCGCCCACCAGTTCACAAAATCGCAAAGCGAGTGTCATCGAGCTCCCGCCGTTACTTATGTTTACACAGTTCTCTTTAGGGTTGCAGTTTGGGGTTGTTGCGGTGGCGTTCGGCATCGCGGGCTGTTTTTTTGGCCAAGTTTTCGTGAATAGCCTTTGTTAAGTCAACACCCGTCTGATTGGCCAAGCATATCAGCACGAACAAGATGTCTGCCATCTCGTCCGGTAGACTGTACGCGCTGTCCGATTTTTTGAAGCTTTGATCACCGTAAGTTCTGGCAAAAATTCTCGAAAGCTCCCCTACCTCCTCCATAAGCATGGCGAGGTTGGTAAGTTCCGAAAAATAGCGGACTCCGAATCCCTTAATCCAACTGTCTACCTTGCTCTGTAATTCTCTTAGAGTTACCTCTTGAGGAGTTTCGGATGGCAGTTTGATTTCGCTCATCGTTGATTTATCTGAAAAATTCGGCCAAAAGGTCGTGCAACTCGTCGGAAAATGAAAAACCAGCAAATCACGTTCCATTATCGCAAATTATTCGCAAAACAAGTCTGCACTTTCGATGGGACAAGTGATACAGTAGAGATACCGATACGCTGGATAAGTAATTTTCCAACGCGTCGTTGCCGTTCGCTGTCGACAGCCGCAACGGCAAAAAAGCTGATTCACAATAGGTTTTGGCAAGCGTTCGTCTCATTCAACTGTTTTAACGGATTCAATTATTATGCGTCTGTCGTTCGGACTAGAAGCACGCCAGCTTCAGACTCAAAAGCTGGCTCCACGGATGATCCAGTCGATGGAGATTTTGCAATTGCCGATACTGGCTTTGCAAGAGCGCATCGAACAGGAGATGAACGAAAATCCCATGTTAGAGGTTGAGGAGCGGGATGAAACTCTGCCGGACGAAGAGCCGACGGACGAAGAAAGCCCGACCGCCTCGCGTACGGAAGATGAAAAAGAACTGATTGTTAAGGATAGCCAATCCAACGCTGAGGATTTCGAACGGCTGGCCAATATGGACAACGATATGCCGGACACCTTCGACGATTTTCGGCGTTCGAGCAGCCGCATTCAAGAAGATGGCGACCGAGCCCATGACCTGATGGCAAATGCTGCGGAGCGTCCGGAATCGCTCAATGATTACTTGCTCCATCAGCTTGCCGAATTGGATATTGATGACGATGTAGAGCGCATCGCGGAACGAATCGTTTCGTGTCTGGATGCACGAGACGGTGGTTATCTAAAGACTTCTCTCTCTGACATCTTACCACCAGATCATAAAGCGTCGGATTTAAT
>JAYVBW010000510.1:0-3258 GCA_043750255.1 Pirellula sp. | reverse complement strand
AAGTTGACGCAAGACTGCAGCCAACGTCAAACCAACCCGGACGGGCTCGATCGTCTGTCGATCCGTGACGATGATGTTAATCCCCTTGCACGCTTCATTTGTAAATTTGGTCGACGTGGGCGTGAACTCAATTGGGACAAATGTCACGCCAGGCAATTGCTGGTCATTCAATTGCCTTGCTAATGCTCGGCCATCCATCCAGGGTGCACCGACTACTTCAAACGGTGTGTCGGTTCCACGACCGACCGACACGTTGGTAGTCTCGATTAAACCGATGCCAGGGTATAACAAGGCTTCGGTAAGGCTGCGCATGTTCGGCGAGGGGTTTACCCATGTCAGTCCTGTTGCGTCCCAATAGTCGGAACGTTGCCATCCCTCGCATGCGATCACTTGCAAATCGAGATCCAAATTCAATTCTTGTTTGAACATGCGCGCTAACTCGCCAATCGTCATGCCATGTCGAACGGGCAAACGATAAAAGCCTACGAAGGATTCTGATTTAGGGTCTAGCATCGGGCCAACGACATCGATTCCGTTGATCGGATTCGGACGATCCAGCACTACAAACCGGCGATGATGTTCTGCCGCCGCAGTCATGGCTTCACCCATCGTCGAAATGTACGTGTAGAACCGTGTACCGATATCTTGGATATCGAAAACGACCGTGTCGATATCAGCCAACATCTCCGCCGTGGGTCGACGCGTCTCACCGTAGAGGCTAAATATCTTGATCCCCGTCCCTTTATCCTCGCTATCCGAAACCTTGGCAATATCGAGCTTGCCCTCGAAGCCATGCTCTGGGCTAAACAACACCCTCAGCTTGACATTGGCTGCGTTTTGCAAAAGCTTTACCGCACTTTGCCCTGCTTGATTTCGTCCTGTGTGGTTCGTAATAAGACCAACCCGCTGGCTGGCTAGCTCACGAAAGTTGTTCCGTTCCAAGACATCGAGACCAGTCAGAACCGATGGACTCGAACGTTTTGTCAATGCATCGCTTTTAGTGACCGAAGCGGCCACCACGTTCGCGATCTTTCCAGCCAACTGATTGACACTCCCCTTTCCGTTGGGATGAACCCGGTTGCTCAGGAAGATAAAGAATAAATCAAGTTCAGGGTCGATCCATAGAACGTTGCCGGTGAACCCGCCGTGTCCGAACGCGGACGGACTCAAGAGATCGCCTCGATTGACAGAGTAGCTCGTACGTTTGTCCCAGCCTAAGCCCCGTAAGCCACCCGGAACCACATGGGCTTGCGTCATGGTTGCTACTGTGGCTTGGGAAAGAACTCGAACCGATGCGATGTCCTTTGTTCCTCGAGTTGTTCCCTGATGCAACATCATCTGCGCGTAGATGGCTATATTTTCTGCAGTAGAAAACAGTCCCGCATGACCAGCTACACCGCCCATCGCGAAAGCACGTGGATCGTGCACCTCGCCTTGCATCCAATGACCATCCCGCTGTTCCGTCGGTGCGCATTTGCATTGAAGATCGAGGGAAGGCAAAAAGCCAGTCTGCTTCATTCCTAACGGTCGAAAGATGGCGTCTTGCGAGTATTCACGTAGGCTCTTGCCACTGATTTGCTCAATGATCTTTCCAAGGACGATGAAGTTGACGTCCGAGTACTTGAAAGCCGAACCGATCGGAGCAACCAGTTTTAACTCACAGATGCGATCCCATGCTTTTTCGGGTCCGTCTTGGTAATCGGACATCGCATTATCAGGAATCAACCCGCTGCGATGAAGCAGTAAGTCTTGGACAGTAATCGGTTCCTTTTCGTTCTGAGCAAATGCTGGAAAAATACTCGAGATTTTGTCTGAGAGACTTAGTTTTCCCCGTTCGATGAGCTGCATGATGCTAGTCGCCGTGGCGACCGGTTTAGTGATGGAAGCCATATCAAATACCGTATCGATGGTCATAGGATCCACAGAAGGCTCCAGTCGCTTATTGCCGTACGCTTTCAAGAGTAAGATTTCATCGTGTCGACCGACGCAAACTACACATCCGGGCATTTTCCCGTCGGAAATCCCTTGATTAACCAGCTCGCTAATCGACGCGAAGCTATCTGCACGCATTCGATTAATCTCCAGCGCGACCGATGCTGCTGGCGACGAGTCTTGGGCGAATACTTGAATTGCATCATCAGCGACACTAAGCGTAAAAACAAATAGCACGAAGCGCAAGCTAAAGAACGAACAAAAAAAATCGTAATCATTTGCCTGCGCGTCGTTCTGTGCATGGAATTTTTGTTGGTATCGAATCATGATGGGGTCACTTCGTGAGCCGGAGCAATGAAAATGGAAAGTATTAGGCCAGACAAATACGTAATAACGGAGCCAAAGACAGCAAGCCAGGGATAGGCGAGCTTGAATCCCCAAACAGGCACCATAGGCAATCCAAACTGGAAGAACAGCATGGCGAGCAGTCCAATGAATGCACTCCCCAACGCCGCAACTTGATTGGTGCGTTTCGTGAATACACCCAAGGCGAAAAGGCCCAGCAGAATGCCTGACGAGAATCCAGCGATCGTTAGTGCGTTATCGATGACACTCTTGTTGAATGTGCTCGCCCAAATACTAATAGCAATTTGCAACCCGCCAAAGAAGACCGTCAGCAGACGGGTCGTCCAGAGTTGTCGACTCGCAGACGGGAGAACTTTGCAGCTTGGCAGCCATAAATCGCTGACTACAGAAGAGGCAGAAGCGCTGAGAGAACTGGATAGCGTGGACATCACCGCCGCTAAAATCGCCGCTAACATCAATCCGATTAGTCCAGTATTTTGAGGAAACGAATGGATCATGAAGTGGGAGAAGATTTCGTCTTTTCGGATCCCTTCTGGTAGTGTGGCTTGGCTGGAATAGAAACATGCGAGCAATATTCCAATCAACAGGAATAAAGCGAATTGTGCGAAGACCACGATCCCACTCCATATGATGGCCCGAGCGGCATCGCGTTGGCTTCGCGCGCTCAAGTACCGCTGCACCATCATCTGGTCCGTTCCATGCGAGCCCAAAGAGAGTGTTGCACCACCTATCAAGCCAGCCCAAAGAGTAAACGGCTCGGTCAATGAGAATCGCCAATCGATTATCGTTAACTTGCGGTTCGCTTTTGCAAACTCGAAAAAGCTCGTCCAGCCTTCGGGCAGGTAGCTCACGATTACAAAAACCGTTGCGATGCTGCCGACGATGTAGATAACGAATTGAATACAATCATTCCAGACCACGGACCGCATGCCACCGAAATAAGTATAGAGCATCGTGATC
>JAYVBW010000509.1:0-2044 GCA_043750255.1 Pirellula sp. | reverse complement strand
TGAGCTACCGACGCGGTCGTAGCGATAAACTGATCGCGAATGTTCGGATCAATTTTGGTTAGGCGCTTGGCAAGCTGTTGGATACCGTAAGGGTTTCGTTCTGCTGTTTGCGAAATCTGGGAGAAAAAGGAAGAGCACTCGGTGAAATTGTAGTCTGCCGTCTTGCCCATCAACGGACCGAGTGTCTTTACCACCAAATCGGCACCTAAGTTGTCAAGCTTCATGAAGACATCCATGGACGCAACGATTCCTCTTTTTCCATTTGGAAGCGGCCCTGGACGGTTATGCAAGATGACGACGCACTTTCCATTGAGCTCCCTGGCCCAAAGACTGCCCTGGTATGAGCCATTTGCGAAATAGATATGCATCGAATCGCTACCGAAGACGAGATCCATTTTGCTGGCCGTTCCAGCCCCGTCGCTCCCTTGTAACTGATAAGGTCCATTTCTTTGAAGCGAAACTTTGGTCACACCCATAACTTCCCAAATATTCACGATCACTTCTGGATGCCGGACCAAGAATGTAAACATCTCGGGATCGCAGTCGACTGTCTCAGCTGGCATGCTTCGAAAGTAGCTCGAACTTGTGACAACAGTTCGGAGTCGTGTACTCGCCTCTTGGGTGAGTTGCTGGAAAGGAATTCGCTGGATTGCGGCATCGCGGGCTTCTCGGCTCGAGGTTCCCTCAGGCGTACTCTGACCTCGCCGGACGTGAAGTTGTTCGTCCACGCCGTTTTGCTGGGCGAAAGCCAGAGTGTTTAGAAACGGTCCGGATCCAATCAAGTTGGCAGCCATGAGTACGAGGCACCCGCGATTTTTGCGAAGCCTAGTAAATTTGGTTGCGGTGTTTCGCATTGGCAGATCGACCTGAGGAGAAACTAGTAAGGCTGATCTGTACTGTCGGCAATCTTGCATTAAAAAGAACAGCAGAACAGTTCGAAATTGTTCTGCTAGCGTTCTCTTATTGTCGAAGGTCGTAGATTTGCGAGCTCCTTTAAGATTTTCCAGAATTGCGTTAGGAAAAAAATAGTGATTTTTGGATGCTTCGATTGGAAGTTCGTCCCCAAATACCGGCTTGCTCCAGCTCGGAAACGCCGTCCCAAAAGCTCCGCCTCGACCCCCTGCGCTTGGGAACGAGCGGTAGGAGTGGTGGTGTTCGCCGAGAAGTGTTCTAAAATGACCTCTTTCACTTTCCACATGTTAGGGATCCAAGTCAAATCGAATCACATAGAGTAAACTCGGGCGAGTCGGACGAATTCCAGCACAACGCAGACCTGGCGGAACTAAAATTCAGCCCGCAAACCATGGAAGATCCGATCGTCACAATTGACCGGAAACGGACGGTGCATGGTTCGTTTATTGCGGTCACTGTACTTGGTTTCGTAGTTTTAGCGGGCTCGGTTACACTGTTCGGCGACAGAGCTTTCCGCGACCTCGATGGCTTCATGATATTTTTCCTCGGTGTCACCATTGCATGCGTTTGTGGCGTCGTTGCAATTTGGATTCGAGCAAGATGGATCAGTGTCGCTGTATTGGATGACTCTGGGGTGATCGCAAGCACAATGGCCTGCAAACACGTTTTGTCTTGGGAGGAACTTGCGGGGGCTCGAACCTACAAGAAGGTCCTCAAGGATTCAAAAAACGTCCAGGTCCGCATATTGTTGTTGCTCGAAGATGGTCGTTGCCTAGAAGCCCCAGTCGATCATAGCCAAGTGAACATGTTGTATCGCATTGTGTGTTCTGCGAAATTCAAAACCGGCAGTGAAGGGCAGCGGATGGGAATTTTAAAATGCCTCACAACCGTTTTGCTGGGATCCGTCGCAATGTTACTCGGCACGTGGTGGGCAGGACATGTCGTAGATCAATTCATCAACGGCTTTCTTTTTCAGGGCAACGTGAAAGCCTTATTGCTCAAACTCGCTTTTTCAATCGCAGGCCCGATTGGGGGCTTGGGAGGCATTGGCTGGGGGCTTTATCATGCAATCGCCCGCCCAGTATTATACGAACCCGGATACCTTTCGAACCCGGAGTAGAGTCTGGGCCCC
>JAYVBW010000508.1:0-5362 GCA_043750255.1 Pirellula sp. | reverse complement strand
AAAATAGAAAGTCCTGCCCGCTCGGCAGGGCTTTCGTAAGCCTTAGATCATTATCAATAAATCCCATGGAGCTACTCTTTGGCTAAAAGCTCTACGATTTTGTCTTGGATCTTTCGGCCCCGAATATGGATGCCCGCGACGTTTCCATCTTTTCCAATAATTGCGATAAAGGGGATCGCAGAAATTCCAATTTCACTAGCTAAAGGCGTTTCAAAGCCGACTGCGTCTGGCTTGCTGGATACATACGTGCTCCACAATAGTTTCTTCGACGCAAGGAATTTATCGAGCTTGGACCGATCCTCATCCAGGTTGACCCCGATGACCTCGAAACCCTCTTTATTATATGCTGCGAATGCTTCCTCGATGTTTGGAATTTCTTGAAGGCAGGGTCCACACCAAGTCGCCCAAAAGTCGACGAGCACCACTTTTCCTTTGTAGCGATTGGGATCCACTGGTTTGCCAGCCGTGTCGACGAGTTCGCTCAGGTTCAACGGTTTGTTTAGGATTGCAAAGCGGCTCCGAAACTGCTTGCAGTTTCGCTCCAGTTCAGCTTGAGCATCTGGGTCTTTTAGGTTTTTGATTTGAGTTTCAGCAACCTCTATCAATTCTTTGGCGATGTAGGGTCGGCCTGAATACTCTACCTTGATCGCTATCTGAACTAAAAAAAACGCGGTCCAAGGAGATGGGATCTTGGCCATAATCGCGTCAACAGCGGCTCTCACACGCACGGGATCTTGATCTTCCTTGGAATCTGACTGCAGCAGGGCACCGATTTCATTCGTCTCCTTTAATCGGCTTGCATGCAACTCCCATGCGCTAAGTGCTATTTGGGGTTCGGCGTTTTCACGAAACGCTTCTTCTACCTTCTGAGCAAGTTGCAGAGCCGCATCATCCGCTTTGTGTTTCGACATCGCTTCAATCGCTTGCATCAGTGCGTTCAGATTGGTTGCCGTTAGATCCTTGCCGTCCAAAAGAACTGTGTTCGCCAATGCCAACAGTTCCTCGATTTTGGCAGTACCACTCTCGTAGTCGTTGACCAGTAGACTCAACGAAATCGATTTCGCTTGTTGCGACACTCGCTTGTCGGCGTTTTTCATTTCTGCGGAAGCCAATTCTCGCAAATTGTCCGATGCCGCAACATCTCCAAAGCTTGCCATTTGCGAATACGCTTCGAGTTTACCAACCGATGCCACTGCCTTTTCGTCCTCGTTTGCAGCAAGCTTTTCTAATCTTTGCGATGCCTCCAATTTCATCCTCGATAGTTCCATGCCACGGTCGAGCAATACGTCTCTTGTAAGCAGCTTTTGGCGGCCATCTGCTAATAACTCCCTGACAGCGCGAGAGCTCGTGTCAAGAAACTGCATCAGCGGTTGAGCACCGTTCAGGTCTCCAAGCTGCAGTTTCATGTACGTTTTGGAGGCAATTTTAGGATCGAGCTTGCCAGGTTGGAAAGCTGGAATGGCGGGCGCAGTTGGCAGTTTGTCGGAGCTGTTTTGAACGCCAGGGCTACCTGGGCTCACGGATCTTTCCGAGTTGACCACTGCGGACTTGGTATCGACTGATGTCGATTTGGCTGTCGTTTCTTTCGCTGGCAAATATCCGCTGTTAGCTGCAGAAATCTCGTTGGGCTCAGACGGCCCACATCCAGCGATCGTTATCGAAAAAGGTATTGCTAGCAAATGGACTAGCGTCCACGCGGAACGCCTTTGCGATGGGCGAGATTGAATTCGCTTGAAATCCAGAGACATGATCGACTTTCCTCATAATTCAAGGGTTTGAATTACGTTAGCTTGACCGATCTGGTCTTTGCTTGCAAGTCCGTGTATCAACCAGAAGTGGGACGCCAGCCACTCGTATCCGCAGACCCAATCTGGATAGACTGGCCAGCAGCGACTTCCGAAGTGCTGACTCGGTTCTTGCCACTCGCATTTTTTAAGCGTTTAAAATGATTGATACAGTCATAACCCCACAATATGGAAACAATGATTGAGGAGACCATTCCCGCAAACGGGGCGTTCAAGACCAATCCATTGAACATGAACAATGCAGCGGCGGATGAGACAGCCAATGCAGTTATACCTAATTTGACGTAGAACGCGGAGTTTGTCCGTCTGATATCGCTACGACTTATGGCGCGACGGGCATTGATGTTTGCTAGTTCTCTGAGTGCGGCTAAATCATTTCTTTGCTCCGGGAATTGCTGCCGGGGAACAAACAACTCCTCCATTGGTTTCAGAGCGGCGGGCAGAGTCTCCACGCCGCTGGAGTCGAAACCAATGGAATCGGCTAAACTGAACCGAGGTGTATCCAACGATGAGGCGATGGATGTCGCTAACGCAGGCGAATTCAAAGCTGTAGGCGGTGCAGCGGCCATTTCACCCTCTCCACCACCTCGGACTCGATTCAAAAGCCTCTGCATGTACTTTTCTATCGATTCCTCTTCATCCACCCCTTGGCGATGGTCTTGTACCTTTTTTGAAGGTGATTCGCCATCCAACTCGGCAATATTGGATTGGCTTTCCAGGTAGGAAGGAGGTGCTGGCTCTTCTCCATAATTCTCGGTCGACGGATTTTCGGTCGACGGATTTTCGGTCGACGGATCGCGATACAGTTGCCGCAATGAACCTGCTGTTCCTCGACGTTGATCCGCATCGACTAACATGCGTTGCAATCGTTCCGAAATAGAATCTGCTTTTTCGTTGGATGGATTTAAGGACTGATCCGGCGGCTGAATTTGCTGGTATTCGTAGCCAACTTCTGAAAAGCGATTCAAGCCAGATGCTGCAAAGTTTGCAAAGTGCGGTTCTGCATCAATTGGTGTAATGGAATCAAGTTGGCTCGACGACTGTGCCGGTGAGTTATCGCTTGTTGGTCCTGGCTCATCCTTCTTGAACCAAGCCGGCAACTGGCGTATCTCTGCACACGGTTCGTCGTTCCCAGCATTTCCAAAGGGACTTTCGCCGCTTGGATCCACTGCGACTGGAGATTCTTCGTATTGAGGTTCTTCGTATTGAGGTTCTGTGTATTGAGGTTCTTCGTACTGTGCAATTTCGTAATAATGCTGTTCGCCAGTTTCTAGTTGTGCAGCGATTTGCATAGTCTGTAATGTCTCTGAGAGACTAGCGACAAGTTGTTGGGCAGAATCTCTTTCGGTCTCGAGAGTCCTAAGTTGATAGCTCAGCTCATGGATTTGAATCTGAGCCCGTTCTAACGAATCCGCCAATTGATCGTCTGTGACTAATGGCGGTGCCGCATCCGATCCAGGTTCGCTCACGCAGTACGCCGCGATCGATTGAGATTCCGAAGCAAACGCAGCTTGATGGATTGTATTGGTTGGTGTCTGGAAGGCGATTGCAATTTCAGATCGCAGAATTTGAACCGCTTCAATCAATTCATTTCTTTGAAAGATCACTTCTTGGAATCGGGCTTCGATGATTTCCTGTTCTGAGTAAGCTTGAGCAAGCAGTACACTCAGCGAATTTGCTTGTTGGCTAGTTGCTTCGCTGAATCGACTGAGTTGATCATCAATCGCACCAAATCGGTCTGTAAAGCGATCTGCAAGATTGGAGATCAGCGATTGCTGAGCTCCTGTCTGGTGGTTCAGTTGATCGTTAAGAGTGGAAAACAATCGCTTTCCAAACGCATCCATGCCCTGCGATACCGATTCGACAATCGATTCGTTTGCGTTTTTCGTATCTGTGCCAATCGCTGATTGCATTCTGTCTAACGAGACCTGCAACGACTGCAAGAGTCGTTCGATGGAATCTAGTTTCGACAAAGCGGTGAGTGGAGGAGACAGATCGATCGGAGACTCGACCGCATTTTCGGATGTGTTCGGCTGTTGAACGTGCGAATCCGGTACGAATGTCTTCGTAGGTTCTGGAATGGACTGGGTCAATTCTTTGCACAATCTTGCCGCTTGATCGATCAAACTTTCAGCATGAACCACGGTTGCCAAAACTCCCATCGAGGGATGGACCACCAATCTAGATTGGCCAACAACTATTTCTGTGGAGTGGTCTATCAGCCATTCGCGAATATGACGGTTTGCAATGAGAGTCGGCCCGGTGGAACGCAGCAACGTATGTTTCTTGCCAAAGATCAAGGTCGCGTGAAGCGGGGCGACTCCAGGGGAAGTTATTTGTATGCTGCAGTCTAAGCCGGAGCCAATGGTGCACCTTGGACTTCGAATGCTCCAAGACTTTGCAATCTCCCCAGACTCGCCAATCAGGTCAATTTGTCCGATGGCAATATCGATCCCGACTGATCTGCTTTGTTGCGGAATTGAAGGAGCGAGATTTCGCATTTGCTTTGCTTGGGGATGCGGTTTCATGATTAGTGCGATAGACAATCAATTGGCTTTATCGACCAAAGTCATTGGAAGTCTTGCCGAAAAGAAAAAAGCTGCTGGTTTTGCCGCAATTTAGGATGGACATTTGACAGGTCATCAAAAACGCAAGCTATTTTTGAAATATTTATCGAAAAAAATGCAAAACTGGAACGACGTCGCAAATCCTTTGCTGGCAGATAATTACGTATTAAAACAAGTCATTCGTTCGGTTGTTGGTCGTAGAAAACTCCATTTATGGCATAAAAAACGAACGCTTTCTTCTTGAATGCGTACTATAGTTCATGGCATTCCATACCCTTCGTCTGGTGGGGGGCAATCACTGTCTCGGAGAAGCATTGTGTCACGAAAAGAAGCCTTGGCCAAATTACGGGACGTCTTACTGCTTCGTCGGGAAGCACTGCGCAAGGCTCTTGATGGCGACTTAAGTATGCTTCAAGCCCTCCCGCAGGATGGTGGGGATGTCATTGATGCAGCAATGGACACGGCCCAGGACGAAATTAGCAGCCAGCTTGTCGAAGTGGAGAGCCGCGAACTTTCGCAGATCGAGGACGCGTTGAATCGCCTCCGCGACGGTCATTACGGTGAGTGTGATCATTGTGACAAGCCGATCCCGTTGGCGCGACTTCAAGCGGTCCCGTATGCGATTTCTTGCATCGAGTGCGCACGCAAGCAAGAAAAGTATTCACCCCGTTTTTCGGCCGGTCTTGGCGATTCCTCGCAAGCATCTAATGCCTCGCTCTGATCAACAGGCCGTTCGCGCCTCTTCTTACTATGACTAATAGTGGGCTAATTGCTATCAATCCGCTTACCCTCGTGCCAAACTATCGTGCTGGTACGAATATGTTTATCTGGAATGAAAAAACTGGAACGACAGTTAAATTTCTTTCCAGCGAGCAGATGGTTACCGAAAGTACATTCAGCTTCCTGTTGGCAAACCCTAGCCAAAAAGTATTCGTTGAAGATTCGTCGCATCAGTCCTATCAAGAATACTTGATCGAGAATTTAGAGAGT
>JAYVBW010000507.1:0-5997 GCA_043750255.1 Pirellula sp. | reverse complement strand
GAGAACTCTTCGATCGATACAGGTTGTCTTTTCCGACTATTCCTTACATTGCTCCACAACCCGACATATTTTTAAGATTGCGTAGCAGGCTGACACTGCATTCTTGATTGGAACCAGATAAATGTCCGGCTGAGGACGGTCGTGCCTGCGTGCGTCGACACCAATTGGCGTAGAGCGAGCGAATTACGAGGGCCGTTTCTTGTTACCCTTTACTTCGATATCAAACGTGCTCTTCTGTCTCAAGAGATGATGGTAGTGTTGAGCAAAACGGTGTGCTTCGTCCCGAACGTATTGCAGCAATCGTAATGCAAACGACTCGCGGCCCAATCGGATCGGATCGCTTTCACCCGGACGGTAGATTTCCTCCTCTTTTTTGGCTAGCGATACCATCACCGGTGGCTCGATGTCCTGATCACGGAATGCAGCCAATGCGGCGTTCAATTGCCCTTTGCCACCGTCGATCATAAGCAAGTCGGGAAACGTTTCTTGCTCATCGCTCAACTTGCGAAAGCGACGTGAGATCACTTCATGGATGCTTCGGAAATCGTCGATGCCTCTGACGTCTTGAATTTTATAACGACGGTATCCTGGCTTGAAAGGTAAACCGTCTAAAAACTGCACCAACGAGGCAACTGTGTTACTGCCACCTAAGTGTGCAATATCGACCCCTTCGATCACTCGCGGCTCCTTGTCCATACCGAGCACTTTCTTGAGGGCACGCATACCCTTCTTGGGGTCAATATAAAAAACCTCCGGCTGCGCATGGAGATCGATCTCTCCTCGGTCACTTAGGTTCTCGAGCAAATGGATCTCGTCTCGGAGTTTCGCGGCCTTTTCAAAATCGAGCTTTGAAGACGCTTCCAGCATTTCCTCACGCATCTGCTTGAGCAAACGGTCACTGCCTCCCTCAAGAAAAGTTTGTAACCGACGGATGTCCCGTCGATAGTCGACCTTGCTTATGCGTTTGTTGCACGGAGCTGTGCACTGTCGGATCGAAGCGAGCAAACAGGGGCGAAACCACTCCCATCGTGGATCGTTTTCCTCGATATCCAACGAGCAGGTTCTGAACTGAAAAACGCGTTGCATGACTTGGAGCGCGCCACGTAACTGGCCAGCGCTTGTAAATGGTCCGTATAGCTTGGCTCCTTTGGCTTTCGGTGTGCGTGTTACTTCGACACGCGGAAAGTCTTCATGCGTTGTGATCATCAAATAAGGAAATGATTTATCGTCTTTGAGGTCCCTATTGTGCCGCGGTTGGATATCCTTTATGAGTCGACTTTCGGTCAGCAAGGCATCCACCTCGCTACGGCACAACATGAAGTCGATATCGGCAATTTCATGAACCCAATCGGCCGTCCGAATTTCTTGAGCAGCCGCCGCTAGAAAATAGCTACCAGCCCGTGAGCGTAGGTTCTTTGCTTTGCCAACGTAGATGACAACACCGGTCGTGTCCTTCATCAGATAGACACCGGGTGAATGCGGAAACTCCCGAACCTTTTCGGCAGCGTGGCGAAATCCAATATTCCCAGTCAACAAAGCATCAATACGTTGTTGAATTTCCGGGCTTGCCTCCGCAAGATGTTCGTCGGGCTCTACGAGATTGACTTCTAAATCTAGCTCGTCTTCCTCATCCGTTTCCGTCCGGTCGCTTTCACTCATCACATCCACTCCGTTTTGGTCAGCGATCGTTCGCTGGCCTGCAACTGTTTAACCCGCGTAGCGGCGGGCGCTGTGTGCTCGGATGGCATTAGCAGTTCTCGCGGCTGCGCCGGTTAAACATCGACAACGCGACTGCGCCCGGCGAAACATTTGCAGCGACCATTAGAGGCAAACTAAGGTTGAAAACCTGGGAATGCACCTTGGCCTGGAAATCCACTTTGAGGTGCAGCCGTGCCAGCTCCGCCAGCCGTCTTCGGTTGGATAAGTTCCGTAATCGTAATCTTCAACTTTTTATAGTCCGATTCGCTGACAACATAGTACCAATCTGCAAAACGGCCATTAAGTTCGGCGACTTTGTTTTTCGCTGCTTTCAATTTGTCATTTTTTTGATCGATTTTGCGCTGGTTCTCTTTGGTGATCCGCTCACGCGTCGCTTCTAACCGTTCCTTCCACTCTTCCTCGGTTGGTTCCGCCTTTTTTGCTGGCACTTGGGGTTTAGCAGACGCATCGATTTTAGCTGGCTCATCGGCTTTAGCTGGAGCATCGGGCTTCTTTTCCTCCGAGGGGTCTTGAAAAGATACCAATCGACCAGCCGGTGAATCGCCGCGAGTAGAAAATGCTTGTGGCTTTTCCGGAGCTGCTGGTGCCTTTGGTTCTTCGGGCGTGACTGCAGGTTCAACGGCAGGCTTTTCCGAAGCCGGTTTTTCAGCAGCGGGGGGTTCTGATGGCTTTTCAGTCCCGGTAGCAGGTTCTTTAGTGTTCGCATCGGAAACAGTAGGATCTGTCGCCTTCGGCTCGCCCTCGTTGGGTTCGCCCCCTTTGGGATCGCTAGGTGGAGTCACAGATGGTGCAGGCATCTTCAAACGTTCGATTTCCTTCAGTTCTTCTACCGTTTCAGGAAGACGTTCTAGATCGGGTTCAGGAAACTTCGACTCGTCCACTCGGGTCGTGACCAACATAAAGCGGTTGATCGAAACCGTTTCCTCCGTTTTACCCTCTTCCTTTGCGTCTGTGGCATCGACTGCGTTGATTTCTGCTCCGGCAGCGCCGCCAAATCGCAATAGGTATTGAACCCCATCCTTGAGCGTTACCACCAGCTCACCACTCTTGGAGAAGAAGTCGATGGAATCACCACCCTTTTGGTTTGGATTCGGGAAGAATCCGCGGCGTTGAAGCGACATGAGCGACTCGCTGTTCTTCAACAGGTTACTGTCTCCTTTTAAATCCGCAGCAAGCCCGGCAGGCTTCTTGATGACGTCTGCAATCTTCAAGTTGTCGAGAGTGTTCTTCATTTCGTTTAATTTGGTTGCATTGAGTTGCTGTTCAGGTGTCAACGTTCGTTCGGTCGAAGGATCGGACTCGAAGCTGGTAATGCGTTTCGGTTCCCATTGACCATTCGCAGTCGCAAAATTCAAATCGGCTTCGTAATTGCGACTCAGCGCGAGCCCCTGTTGAGTCGTAATGATTTGGTAATCTCGAATGCCCAGCGTCTCAATGTCATTGCTGCTCAATTTGAGCAAGTCCGGTTCAATCCATTGTTTGAAATCCGTGCTTAGCGGAGCAATATCCAATTTAACCACATAGATCACATCCTCGGACGGTACGCGAACATATCGCTTTTGCTTCTCAATTTCTTTACCGATGATCACGTCCGCCAGCACGTCCCCTTTTTCGTCCCGCATTTGGACCAGCATGCCAACGCCTTCTCCGCCTTTGTCCGCGTTCTGCTTATTCGGTTCAACGACACCAAACAGTGATTGTTCCGACTTCTTTTCCGTTGCAATGCCCAAAACTTTAAGACCGACAAACAAATTTGCGGCTTCGCTCATCTGCTTGCCTGCATCTGCCGGATAACTCTCGTGCGACGGAATAGTCCAAAGTCCGACTTTCCGATCGCGAGCGACCTCGAAATCGACGTAATCTTCCTTGGGCGTATCGTATCGCAGTATCTTGAGCGATGCCGCTGCAAGAGGATCGTTAAACTTCGCAAAGAGTGGTTTTCCAACCATCTCTATTATCGGAGAGTTGACACGGCTGCTGTTGGACGTAATCCACGCCAAGAGCACAACGATGCCAACCACGGCTGCTAATGACCCGGTCTTGGTTCCCTCTGTCACTTTTCTATCTCTCCAATATCTACGTTTGGTTTGTCTGTTGAATTTATTTTGTACGGTAGTGTTCGGTTAACGCAAACGGGTCTTTGAGATACCTTCGCGTTCACGCAATCGACGAGAAACCATGACAATGATTCCAACGAGGAGCGGTGGGATGGGTGGCACAAAAACGGCCAGCAACTTATAGTAGTTTTGTATTTTGCCAATCGAATCGTCCGATTGACGGCGGGCCTCACGGATACCCTGGTCCCGCGTTCGTTCTAGGCGTTCCTTTTCGACTTGGAATTTCTTTGTCAATTGCATCTTTTTGATTTGGTCTATCTGTATCTTTTCTTGAAGCTTTTTAATGCTCTCAGGGTCGATGGCACCTTGCGATTGCAATTTTTCAATTTGCTCCTTCAAGTCTCGTTCCGACTTGGCATTTTCCTCTTCTACCGCAGCCACAGCTTTGGTGTAATCACTTTGGTAGTCGGTTCGTTTCTTCGCTTCGTCTTTGCGAGCTTCATCTGCTTTGAGCTCGACCAGTTTTAGCGTGCTGTAAGTTGGGATGTGTCGCCGTACTTGTGGGTAGCGTGTTTCGCCAACAAGAACGTCAATCGTATTCAAAACAAAGGTGATGTTTTGGAACTGGAAATTGATGTCCTCCAACATGGGCGGTCGATTGCGGATATCAACGAATGTTCTGGACATGCAGTCGATGTCGGTAACATAGACCGCCTTTATCGGACGTTTTGCTAATGAGGAATCGCTCTTAGCTCCTTCTTCGCCTTCGATGAGCGCGGCGAGAATTTGCTCTCCTTTGTTCGCACCACGTCTTAATTGGTACTCGGTGGCTCGACTAAGACCAGATTGCTGAACACCATCGATTTCCGATTTAGGCATGGTGCCTGCGATTTGGCCTGTTTTGACTAGCGTTGTGAATTTGACGCCGGAATCCTTGGCGGGAAGAATCACGCCTGCGTAGAGGAACATGATCTCCTTTAGGCCCTTCGTGATTTCACTATCATCGCTGAGAGCATTTTCGGCACCAGGCGCTTCCTCGCGAGCGAAGATCCAAAGATCTGACGCTTCCGATGTCTCGGCCAAAACTGGATAGGGGTTGTACTCTTGCCAGCAAATGTCTGGCGAAAAGCCTCCCATCATGCCGGGCCTGCCCGGGACCTCGATACCAAGCGCACGCCAGAGAGGACGAATGTCGCCTTTGGGCTGTTGCCCGCCCCCTCCCATCATGCCCATCATTCCGCCAGCGGGTGCCTTTGGATCGCCCGTTCCAGGAATCTGGTCCAATGCAACGATTGGATCTTCGAAGATTGCAGTTGGGACGCCAGCCACGACCGCGTTCGTAAAGTTGATCATTTCTTCAGGGCCGAGCGACGAAGGCTGTACAGCCAGCAAGACATCGATCTTCTCGGTATCGATAGGCGAGGCCGGGTTTACGTCTATGACTTCGTATTGTTTGGCAAGTTCCTCGACGATCGGCTGCTGCGGTTGAGTCTGGAAGGTTCGCATGTCTGCACCTCCCATCAGCTTGGCGTCTGTTTTGACAATCCCAAGTTTTTTGCGAGTGGGTTTGGCCACCGTTGTCAAAGATCGAGCAAGCTCGTATTCGACAGGCACGCCCGGTTCGAAGAAAGGGATCACGACTTTTTGCAAACCACTTCGGAAGGCCGCTCCCAAAAGTACTGGTTGATCGGAATAGGTGCCGCGTTCGCGAACGCGTATCATCTGCGGCACGATGCCGTATTGCTGTTCAGCCAACTTTTCCTCGTCGCTGGATGGTACGATCGAATCGTAGATACGAACTTGCATTGAAATCCCAGCGGATTTTGCTGTCGATTCGAATTCTTTGAGCAACGAAACGATTTGATATTTGATCTTGGCGTATTGTTCGGGCACTTCCTCCGAGATAAAAGCGTCCACAACAATGTCTCGATCCTTTCCAAGCGATCGAATCATTTCGGAGGTGACCGGAGAAAGTGAACTCACCTTCATTTCGGTAGCATCCAACCGCAATAGATCTCGATTTCGGAATAGCACACTGCCCGCATAAGCAAGCACCCCGAGCAAGGCGATTCGCGTTAGGAAGTGAGCCAGCTTTGCATTGCCATCACGTCCGCCACTCCAATGCCGCTTGCCGATCAGCACCATGCACAAGTAAACGCCAAAGGTAGCTACCAGCAAAAAGTACGATATACCTGAAAGGCTCAAGACGCCTCGACCAAAG
>JAYVBW010000506.1:0-5616 GCA_043750255.1 Pirellula sp. | reverse complement strand
CGACGTTTGCTATAAACATCAATTTAAAAACTCATCCACCAGATTGTCAAAGATCAGTTCAACCTAACAACGTTTCGCAAGCCAAAACGCTCTTTCGATACGCCTCAACCCGCCAACCGTCGTTCAGTTGGGGTCACGAGTGTAACCGACTCTTGCAATTGCTGTCAAGTGATCGGGTAAGTTATTTCGATGTGCAAATCCGTAAGCAAATGCCCTATCATAGGAAAGTCGCCACAAATCCTTCCATTCCCACAGGCCATTCCCACAGCGGGGTTCAGCATGTTTGCAACAAATCAATTTTCTTCGAAACGGATATCTGTCAGTGCCAGCTTGGCGTTGGCTTTTCTTTTCTCCGGCAACGTGCGTTCGCAAGATTCCACTATTGGCGATGAGCAATTGGGTATGTCTATACCCCACAAACCCAATCCATTTATTAGCCTCCGTGTCGATGATCATGACGACGACGAAAGAACTCGCAATCGCAAAAAGACAGGCAAAGGAAAGCAGCATAAAAAATGGAAGCAATCTCAGGCTCACCAAGAGTCACCGAACAACCAGAGGCACTCCAATAATATTCAGCCGCCGTTGCCTAATCGCCCTCTCGGTGAAGAACCAAGCTTCGCTCCTATCCATCCTGAAGTCATCGAATTACTTGGCAATATCCATCGGTCCCTATTGTCCATTGAGTCAATGATGCGAGAAGAGAATGAACGCGACCGAAAGAGACCGGAACAAGCTCTCCAGCTAATGAACCGTATGCGCCCAACTTACGGACCACAAATGTTCGGTCCGGAGAATTGGAATCAGTCTCCACCCAACCCTCATCCATCTCAGATGAATAATCAGCCAGGTCATGAACAGGCTAATCGGGAGCGAACCAACGAAGAGGGGCGTTCTCCTCGAAGCTTTGTTCCGCCAAACGCTGGCCCTCAGAACTTTGCTCCTCGAAACGCTGCTCCCTCGAACGCTAATCCTAGATACGACGGGCCCAGAAACGATGGGCCCAGAAACGATGGGCCACGATTCGATCGGTAGCAGTCCGTTGATTAGAAACTTACATTGAAATTGTTAATTGAATTGACTCAATACGATGTATGCGATCCTACAAACTGTGGTACGCAGAATAGCTACCTCCATGTCGATATAAAAATCCTCAGTGTACCTCAGGTCTCTGAGCTTCCGAAAATCCGGAACTGTCAAGAATGCACGATGTAATTGTTCTTGGTTTGGGGGGAGTAGGAAGTGCCGCTGCATTTGCCCTAGCCAAGCGGGGCCATCGAGTGCTTGGTCTAGACCAGTTTTCGCCGCCGCACAATCGCGGTAGTTCGCACGGCGAAACGAGGATTATTCGCAAGTCCTACTTCGAGCACCCTGGATATGTGCCGCTTCTATGCCGGGCGTATGATCTTTGGCGGGAACTTGAATCACGCACCGGTACGCGTCTGTACCATCCGACGGGGCTTCTCGAGATTGGACCGGCTGATGGAATTGTTATACCTGGTGTGATTAGGAGCGCCGCGCAGTTTGAGTTGCCAATCGAACGTCTGACCATGAAGGAAGCAATCTATCGTTACCCTGTATTGAGGGGGAATGATTCTTGGTCGGTGATATTCGAAAAGGATGCAGGCTATCTGGAAGTTGAAGCCTGTGTAAAGGCTCACCTCACATGCGCTAAGGATTTTGAAGCAGAGCTGGTCATGGAGCAGAAAGTTGTAGGTTGGGAGCCAGATGGAAGCGGCGTCTTGGTTCGGACCCTGGACCAAGTCTATCGAGCTGACAGACTAATTCTCACGGCGGGCCCATGGGCAAGCGAATTGCTCAGCGATTTTCGTATCCCGTTGCATGTGTTGCACAAGCACCTCTATTGGTACGAAACGAACACCCCTTCGTACCGCGAGGCAGAGGGCTTTCCATGTTTCTTTTACGAAACGCAGGCCGGGCATTTTTACGGATTCCCAGAGCGTGATGCATTAGGATTGAAAATCGCACGACATAGCGGTGGAGAAAAAGTAGACTCGAAAATCGACGGAGTTCACAAAAAAAATACCGAGGATCAATCGGCGGTGGAAGCTTTTCTCGGAGCAAATTTGCCTGATGTCAGTCGGCGTATGACCCGCTGGTCGGGATGCTATTACACGATGACGCCTGACGAAAATTTTATTATCGACACGCTGCCGAACTTACCACAAGTGACCATTGTTGCTGGTTTATCCGGACATGGCTTCAAATTCACAAGCGTGTTAGGGGAGCTTGCAGCGAATATGGCGACCAATCAGCGATTACCAACTAACTTGAGTTTTTTGCATCTGTCTAGATTTCCAAAACCGTCAAACGGTTGACTCTAAGCGGTCCAGTTATGATCTTTACGCCGCGAAAAATAGATGTCATCGCTCCACCTGGAGTCCGCCTAATCTCCAAGCAATTTCCGGATCGCTTGGAGATTCTCTTGTTCATTAAAAATCGCCTCGATGGGAATAGCCAATCCTCCGATAACCCGGCACTTCAACATTCCCGACCCCGATTTCAAGGAGAGCGTGTATTCGCCGTTCTCGAGTAGATACTGTTCGACGATTTGGGCGTCGGCATCAATGATCCAGTACTCCGCCACTCCGTTCGAGGCGAAGTCCTCGAATTTCACGCCGCGATCACGGACTTCTGTCGACGGAGATAAAACCTCGACGGCTAAGTCTGGTACAGGGAACTTCATCGTATCGGGAGAAAGACTGGCCGACTTGTCTGGACCGAAGAAAACGACGTCAGGCTCGTAGTCATTTCGAGGGAACACACAAAGGCATTTTTCGCACTTGACCTGGCCAAGTCCGAAAAGGGTGACATAGGTTCGGAGTAATTGGACGACATTGACCGTTACATCCAAATGCCGATTGCGAGCGGGCGAGTGCAAGACCATTTCACCATAGATGAATTCGATTTTTTGATCGGGCGTCATATCGTGATAAAACTGATCCCGTCGCTGACGTTCGGATTCCAATTCCGCTTGCAAGATCGCGATCGCTTGCGGAAGTTGCGGCGAATGGCGGAGTGGTTCGATTAGTCTATCTACCGACGACATCGGAAAAATCTCTTTGGAAAAATTAAACTCGCAAGGTCATAGGCTTGGAAGCCCCAATTCTAATCGATTAAGTGCCAAAAACGCGATGCTATTCCAGTCCGAGTGACTCTCAATTTCTAAAGTCGTTGTCGCAGGCCCTATTTATGCATCCATTAAGCTCGACTCTTTAGCTCGTTGGTGATCTGCATTAGCCGTCGAATCACTGTCAAGACGCAGCCAACGCAAATGATTAGCAATGCTGTCTTGACAATGCTGCCAGCCGGAAAGCTGGATTTTAGAGGCGGTAATACGATGATGGATAACGAGAGTATTGCCATGCGATGTTGTTTGGCCATTGGACCAGAGAAGTAGTGTTTGGTCCCGATGGCTGCTCCCAAAACACGGGTGTAAGCCGTCATCACAGCCAAAAGTGAGGCAGAGATTGCGATGACTATTAGCGTGTGATCGGCTGGATCTATCAATGCAACACCTACCAAGATCACCGTGTCTGCAATGCGATCAGGGAACTCGTTGTAGATATCGCCAAGAACACTTTTTTTGGCCCCTTCAATTGCAACCATCCCGTCTAACAAATTGCACATCAACCTTAACTGGATTCCGAGCAACGCCACGAGCGACGCGGACCAAGCACCCGATTCGAAAATCGCAAATGAAATCGGTACAAGGAGGGAAAAGACAACACTGAGAACGGAAATTTGATTGGGAGTCACGGCCGTTTTTGCAAGCCACGAAGCAAAATGTTGAATGAAGGAGATCGATCGAGCCTTAATCGGTCTTCGGTTTTCGATAGGCATTTTCAATGGTTTTCTACGTGAATAAAGATATACAACAGGCAGTAGAGAGTAGGGGCAGTAAAGACCATGCTATCTAGGCGATCCAATACTCCTCCATGGCCAGGAATCAATTGACTAAAATCCTTAACCCCCACAGTGCGTTTGATAGACGAGAACATCAAGTCCCCTGAAACGCCACTCAACGCGATCCCAAATCCCACTAGAAGTGACTGCCAAGGGTTGAGCTCCAACATGACGGGTGCTAAAACCAGCGACAATATAGAAGTCATTAGAATTCCACCAACAAACCCTGCGACTGTTTTGTTTGGACTAATTTCAGCAACCAGCTTTCGTCGACCAAACATTTTGCCGGACACGAATTGAAATACATCGTTCATTTCGGTCGCTATAAAAAGGAACAGGAAGGCGATGACGGGATCAATTTGGCGACTTGCCGTCGGATTAATGTTCAAGAACAACAGCCCGGGAGCAAAACTCAGGGAGTAAACGCACAGCATCAGTCCACTCTGGGTGGCCCAAAGATTTTGAATCAAGCCATCGATCTTGCGGCGAGAAAGCATCAAGAAAGGCAGATAGATGTAAGTCATCACTGGCACAATGAACAAAAAGAAATTTTTCAACTGCAGGAATAGAAAGGTGTAATGTGCAAGAACCAACAATGTCATCGCGAGCATTTCAAAAGCCCCAACGAACGATAGTTTTTGCACTGCGACAAACTCCTTCAAAGCCAGAAGACTTGCGGCACAAAACAGGACAATCAATCCGTTTGATCCAGCCAAACAGGCGATCCCAAGCAGTACATTGATGATCCACCAACCACCGACGATCTCCCAAACTTTCGCAAACGTCTTGTTCTCCGGCCTACGGATCTTCATCCTAGCCACAAACGCGGTCACGCAGATCAAAAACGCAAATCCACCGCCAAGGCTGTAGATTAGGATGGAATTTGAATTTTCTAGCAACTGTACGCCCTGCCGTTAAAAACAACACCGGCAGATCGCTTGGTTTGCGGACCTCCGTAACCGGGACTCGCCATAGGGTGAGCGTGGACCATTCCTAATCTCCTCGACCCGTAACCACTCGAACACGATCGTACCAACCGAGCAAACAAACTTCGCCGATATTGGCCCAGTGGACATGATTGTCCCAGAGGGAAAAACCGCAACCTGGACATAGCGGTTCGTCCGAGTTTGGATCGCGAGAAACGCGCTGTTCCATCGATGGATCGGTCCAGACCGCTTCGCATTCATCGCATAGAACACAACCGGTCAGCCGCTGATTCTGGACGCAGACGCGGATGCGGCACAAGCCATCGCCGCAGACAGGACAGGATTCGACATAGATAAGTGGTGAGCTCATGGATGATATTTGGGTGAATGCTAGAAAGGGAATGCAGTAATCACGTTGCTGCCGCGAACTACCAAACGCATTTTTTTTGCTGCCGGATTTTTCTTTTTTTCACCTGCTTCACCCCCTATAAATCCAATTGTTTTTTCAAATGTCACTTCGTAGACCACGGAGCCATCATCGTCCTTTTTCGTAGTTCCCTTCGCCTCGTTCTTGGCGCGAGTGTACGTATCGTCGATTGCGATTAGAAACGCCTTCATGTCCCCACGGAAGACTCCGTGTGAACCAGGTCGATTCGGTTGATCCTCCAAGTGCTTCGCAATGTGTTTGAGGCGATGCCCTTCCTCCGAGCCTGGACCATAAACAAGTCCCGCTGGCGACTCGTAGCGACCGCGACCGACTTCA
>JAYVBW010000505.1:0-2293 GCA_043750255.1 Pirellula sp. | reverse complement strand
CATTCTGCGGCATGAAAAATTCTTGCCCTTTTCCAACTTCGAAAGCACAGAATGTCAGACTGATGAAAATCGCTAAAACCAACAAGGCACTCTTCCGTGGGTTTTCTATAGAAAGGGAGAATGACTTTTTCGAATTTTCCGACATCCGCTACCTCAATGGTAAACTATCGGGTTTGGGTACTAGTTTCTAGAGCCATTTTTGTCACTTTGAAATTCCATGACACCTTGAAAATGGCTACTTTCCGGCATACAACAAAGCCTTAATTCTCGGTTTGAGGAGTTTGGCACGGCCCAAAGTGTGCTGCGCAACTTGACAAAACCCGAGCTAAATCAATTTTCCGAAAACTGAAACGAAGAGTTGTTGAATGTCTGGAACAGGTTTGGATGATGGGTTGGTCTCCTCCGACAACGTAGCAAAAGTCTTGGGCCGGGCCCTTGAATCAGGCGATGGCTTACTGCGATTGACGCCTGCTTGGGTACCGAGAAGCTTTTTGCACCCAGGGCGCCGGATCAAATTGTTTCCCGGTGACCTCTACGCTTTCGGTGCGAATCGGGGCGGAATCGACGAACGCTGGTTCTCTAGTACAACGGAGGCTGCCAACGAAGGTCGTGTATGGCACGAAGGCCTGAGCTTCTGCTTGTTCGAAGGCAAGAAATTCTTGTTAAAGGATGCTGTCGCTGAACTTGGAACCAAGTTGGTTGGCGACTCGATATATAAAAAGTATGCGCGGTGGCCTGTCTATTCCAAGTTTTTTGACAACATGGGCCCTATCCCCCATCACATGCATCAATCGCAAAAAGATGCAAAGTTAGTCGGGCAAGAAGGCAAGCCTGAAAGTTATTACTTCCCCCCTCAATACAACAATGTCGACAACAATTTCTCCTATACCTTCATGGGCTTGGAGCCAGGAACGACGAAACAGGATTTACGACGCTGTCTGGAGAATTGGAACAAGGGTGATAACGGTATCCTAGACTTGTCGCGAGCGTATCGCCTAAAACGAGGCACTGGCTGGTTGATTCCGCCGGGAGTATTGCATGCCCCGGGCTCTCTTTGTACCTACGAACCACAGTGGGGCAGCGATGTATTTGGGATGTACCAATCGATAGTCGAGGGTCGATACGTTCCTTGGTCGTTGCTGGTTAAGGACATGCCACCGGAAAAGCACCAAGACCTCGACTTCATCATCGGGCAACTGGACTGGGACAAGAATGTCGACACGCATTTCAAAGATAGCAATTATATTGAACCTGTGACTGACAAGCAAACCAGCGGAGTTGGCTACACAGACAAATGGATTGTATATGGCACCATTGATAATCAGCAACTTTTTAGCGCGAAGGAACTGACCGTCGAGCCCGGTGCACGTTGCCTGATCAAAGACAATGCTGCGAGTGGCTGGATCACGGTCCAAGGCAAAGGACGCATCGGCAAACTTGCACTGCAGACACCCGCCATGATTCGATTCGGTCAAAACACGGAAGATGAGGTTTTCATTAGCCATGAAGCTTCATCGCGTGGTGTTGAAATCGAAAACACCGGCAGTGAACCACTCGTCGGGCTTCGGTACTTCGGTCCCGATGCCCATGCCAACATGCCGCTCAACGGTGCTTGGAAGACCCAATCGTAAAAAACCAACAGTCAGCAAACTCAATCCTTAACAAAAAACTGCACCGGAGTTAGTATGCCAAATAAGTCCTCTCCAAAACTTCACAATGCAATGTGGCCGGGTCTGGTTGGAAAAGGAGATGGCCCCGGCCAAGAACCCCCGATCAGCCTTGAGCACATGCTCGAGCTGACAGCCGCTGCGTCGGTCAACGGCCAGAAATTTGACGGAATCGACTACTTCTTGTTCTTCCCACATACCGATCCCAACGCGAGCGAAGTCGAGCTTAATCGAATTGCGGATTTGATCGCTAGCCATTCCTTTTCGGTTGGATCTCTCGTGGCCCCTGTTTGGCCAGGAACGGTGGGCGATTCTGCGATGGGTGACGCGGCTGCGAAAGAAAAATTTCTTTCGGCTGTTCGTATGGCCTGCCGTATCGCTGTAATTTTCGAGAAGCATGGAATTCGCAAATACGGAGTCATCCGTATCGATAGCGCCGAGTTTGGAATAGAAAAGTGGCGTCAGAACAAGAAAGCGAACACTCAATCTATCGTCGATACATTCAAAGAAGCGGCAACGATTGCCAAGGATCATGGTCAGCGACTGGCTGCTGAAGGTGAAATCTGTTGGGCCGGAATGCATAGCTGGAAAGACATGCTGGACGTGCTCGAAGGAGTTGGGATGCC
>JAYVBW010000504.1:0-2447 GCA_043750255.1 Pirellula sp. | reverse complement strand
TGCCCGTCGCTCGTGCTACGCCTTCGCTGGCTGGGACTCGCTCGCTAAGGCTCGCTCGGTCTGATCGCCCTCGGCTGCGCTATGGCCATGATTTGACTATCGAATAATCGGCTCGGTGGTTGCTTGAGATGGAGAGAGCGTCTGTCGTGTCCGCTTTCGTGCCGATGGCAATCAGACCAGCATCCTTGCTGTCCCAGCCTTACAATCGGCGGCATCCGTGACCGCCGTTTTCAGTTCTTTCGTTGCGCACAGACCAGCGGCCAAGAAGGGATTTTGAAGCGGGCAACTTCGATCATTGAAGGATACATGCGGCGGCGATGGCGCTTATCGATTCGTTAGATGCCGTCGTTTCGCCGCCTGTTCATCGCATTGATATACGCGAATTACCAATGCTAAATCCCGAATCCCGGGTTTGACCCCAACGAAGTCACCGCCAACACTGAATCGCGAATCCCGGACCTGACCCCAACGAAGCAAAATGAAGAATGAATCGGCAGATGTAGACGCGACGGAGTTCATGGCCAAGGGCTGTTCGCAATGCCGAAACACCGGTTATCGCGGTCGGCTCGGCATCTACGAGTTAATGATCGTAGATGAATCGATGCGAGGACTGATTACGCGTCGTTCCCATTCAACACTCTTGAGAGACGATGCAGTGGCCAAAGGCATGCATCTCTTAAGTAAAGCAGGTGAAATTAAGATCCGGGAAGGGGTCACGACACGAGAAGAAGTTGAACGGGTCACCATGCGAGCCTCAATGTAACCTTCGCGGCCGCCACTCGCTTGGCGGGCGGATTCCAATAATCTACAGAGTAACTACATTTTTTTGTTCACGAATTGCAGTTACTTCGCTCTAAAGACTTTCTGGGCAAATCCCAATGCAACCATGGTATTTACTTCTCTGGGTGATGACGGCTTTCGCAACGCGTGAACAGCAACTGCGCATCGACTACCTCGTAACAGAAAATGCGATCCTACGGGAAAAGGTCGGGCTAAAGCGGCGGCTGATACTTAGCGATTCGCAGCGAATCCGTTTGGCGGAGAAAGCCAAGGCAATCGGTCGAACTGGGCTAAAATCCCTACAGACGCTCTTTACCCCCTGGAAATGGCAGTCGAAAAAAAGGCCAGCCTGGCAGCCGAAAAGTTTGTTTTGGCAGTCGAAAAAAAGGCCACTTGAGACCAAGTTTCGGATGCTAGCCCAACTTCCCCAACAACTTGGCTCGTAAGTGGAAAAAGACTGGGTATGCATCATTTTTTTCTCACTACATTTCGCGTGTGCGAATTCGAGTTGGTAACTTAAGTCCAAGATTGTCTAGCAGAATCCTTTGATGCTCTGTTGGTCGTGTAACGCAGCTTGTTCGTATTTCTTGACCACCGTCCGTGGGAAGAACCACGTCGATTAGTCTGATCTCGGATAGCTCCGATAGGACTCGACGTGGCTCGTCGCCCAACCCCGCTCGTTTGCATTGTTGACCAAGCGTCTTCCAAAGTACGTACGACAAAAAGCACACGAAAATATGCGCTCGAACGCGTTCTTCTTTTTGATGCCAGACCGGGCGGATGCTCAAATCTGATTTTTGGATTCGGAATGCATCTTCTGCCTCAGTCAACTGAATGTAGGCCTTCCACAGGTCTTCGTCGCTCCAATCATTGACGTTTGTTCGCAGAAGGTAACAGCCATCACTTAGTTCATGCCAGTCGGTTGCCGGTTTGATCTTCTTCCACTCGATCAACGCGAACTTCTTGTCTTTCATCAAGACATTAATTTCGAACAAATGCGATGCTCTTGTGTTCTGTCCGAGTAGTCTGCCTATCTCGCGCGAAACAATCAGGGGACTACGGTTCTGCTTTTCACATCGAGCTTTCATGGACTCGAGTCGCTCCATGATCTTTTCGGCAGCCCGTTGGACGATGGCTTTGTCCTTTTCTTTCCGGTCTTGGCTACGGCATAGTATGAACGTCTCAGTCACTTCATTCGTTCTTTCTGAATCCACTTCTGTGGGCATCTTGCACAGCTTGACTTCGATGCCGTCACGAATCGTGGTCCAGTCTTTTTTGAGCAGTTCTTGTTCGAACTTTTTGAGCAACGCTTTATTGGTGCCAATGATGTATCGGCGGTTATCTTGCCGCAGGAATTCCAGGTTGTCTTCGGAAGTCATGCCGCGATCCATTACCCAGATACGGTTCGATTTTCCGTATCGCTTTTCCATCATCTCAACAATGCCCTTTACGGTCGTCACATCCACAGTATTTCCTGCGAAAACCTCATAACCCAAAGGCATTCCGCATCGTGTAACAACCAACCCAATGCAGACTTGTTTACAGTCGCTACGCTGGTCACGTGAGTATCCTCGCTTGGCCAACGGGTTGCCCAGGCACTGTCCTTCGAAGAAGGTGCTTGTAACGTCGTATAGCAGCAAGTCATACTCGATATCAAAAAGCTCACC
>JAYVBW010000503.1:0-5361 GCA_043750255.1 Pirellula sp. | reverse complement strand
AAACCGTTGTTTGCTAGGAGATGGCAAGGTTCCATTGGTTGCCCTCGTCCAGACAATTGAGCAATATGGCTATGAGGGCTACTACGAAGTGGAATTGCTCGGTGAGGATGTAGAGCACTATGACTACACCGAAATATTGAGTCAATCGTTGCAGACGTTGGCTAGCTATCAATCTTACGATAGCTAAGCATTGGCAATACAATGCCTATAGAGCGTGCAACACGAAGATCGGCTGTTTGGGTTAACCGGGAAAAGTTAACTGCGTAGGGTGAGTGTGAATAGGTCGCTGCGACCCGATCATGCCAATCGAACCGAATAACCGATGCTACCCAACGTCAGGCGTTTGAATGGATGCAAGCAATGCTTGTGACCAAACTCAACGCGTGGGTTGCAACGTTTTTTCCGAGTAATAGACCCGGCCAAGAATGAAATCTCGCGTAACCAAGTATCTGCTCTCCCTAGCCCGAACAAGCTCGCTAATGACTGCAGTGGGACTAATTGCATTTAACGCGAATGACTCGTATGCCGAGTCAGCTAGGAATACGCCGATCGTTCAAGCTATTCAGAAAGCGGAAACCGCAGTTGTCAATATTCAAGGCAATAAAACGATTAGGAACTCATCCGCTACCGGACAATCGACTCGCCAAGAAGTCAACGGAATGGGTACTGGAGTCATTATCGATCGACGTGGTTACATTGTTACCAATTACCACGTTGTGGACGAAGTTGCTCGAATTGAAGTGACGTTGGCAGACGGTACGAGCTCCATTGCTAAATTGATCAACTACGATCCGGAAACCGATCTCGCGTTAATCAAAATACCCACCGATCATGACCTGCAAGTAATTCGGGTAGGTTGTAGTGAAAGCCTTTTGCGCGGCGAAACTGTTATCGCTATTGGCAATCCGTTTGGTTATCAAAACTCCGTAACTGTCGGCATCATTAGCGCACTCCATCGCGACATTCCTGTTAATGGATCTCAACAATACAACGACCTTATTCAAACCAACGCCGATATCAATCCAGGCAACTCCGGGGGACCGCTTCTCAATATTGACGGCGAGGTAATCGGTATCAACGTCGCTGTTCGTGTTGGAGCTCAAGGAATAGGATTCGCAATTCCAATCGATACTGCCGTCGAAGTAATGGCTGATCTGGTCGCGGATCATCGCGGAGCAGCCCATGGAATCTCGTTTTCCAAGGGCGGTGAAGGCAGGCTAATCGAAATGGTCGGGAGCCAGCTCGTCGTTCGAGAGTATCGCGGTTCGGATTCCAATTCGAGTCGCGAACTACGATCCGGTGATCGAATTGCCACAGTGGAAGGTCATCCCATTTCCAATCGTTTGGAGTTGGAACTGGCCATGCTGGACCTTCGCTCTGGTAAACCTGTTGAACTTGGGCTGGATCGGAATGGAGTTAAATTAGCTCATTCGATCACGTTGAACGCATCGACTAACAAACTGGAGGCGGACGTGGTAAAGATCGCTTGGGAGCAGCTCGGAATCCGCTTAACAGCAGTTCCCGCATCGTCGCTTGCCGGCGTAGGAGATGAATACACAGGTGGACTGCGGATTAATGATGTGCGTCCAGGTAGCCCGGCGGAACGTGCTCGACTGGTGCCGGGCGATATTATCGTCGGCATGATGGATTGGAAAACTCCAAAGATGGAATCTCTCACATGGATTTTATCCAATTCAAGCTTTCGAACAGCGGGCTCCTCGAATTACTACCTTGTTCGTAAGCGAGCTCGGATGACCGTGGCGATGACCCCGGAGACATCCACGCAATCTTCATCGGCTCGAAACGTATCGCGAGACATTCGCTAAATGCGGAACAGCTGGGACTACTGAATCACAATCGCGCTAACCCGGATTATTCACAGGGTATTTATTGATCAGCCGAAGGGCGCTAGCCCACGGTTATGGTCGCAATGTCAACCGTGGGCTAGCGCCATTCGGCTAATGAATAATCCGGGCTAGTGGTTGAACAAGAATTCTTTGCAGTTCAGAATAGCCCAGGTCAGGTCCTGGTAGGCCTCTAATTTGTCGCTCTTTCCTTCGATATATGCGATGGCTGGCTTCAATTCCGTATCGCTAGGCTCCCGTGAAAAAGCTCTTAAATAAAGCTCCTTAAGGTTGTCTGGCTGCGAACTCGTTCGATTTGCAAGACTACTCGGAAGGCCATTCGATTCTGCAAGTTTTGCAATCAGCTCTTTCGAGTTGGCGAAATGGAGGCTTTGGGCTAATGTCGAATCGTTGGCCCGTTCGCATTCGCATGCTGTTGTCGCTTCGGGGCGGCCAAAAACGGTTAGGAAATAGGAGCGAAAGGATGAGTCGGGAAGTGATCCAGCGCGCGTGCGATCCGGCATGGCATCGAATGAAGTCGCCGTCTGCGTGACTTGATCGACAGCGTCCAGAATTTGTTCTGCGGAGAGTCTCCGTGGATAGTTTCTTGAATAGCATTTGCGATCACGAAGATTTTCGCCATTAGATTCACTGTCCAGTTGATAGACACGCGAATTGCAAATGACGCGTATCAGCCCTTTCACGTCATATCCTGATTCAATCAACTGATTCGCCAAAACATCGAGAAGCGTTGAATTGGATGGAGGGTTAGTCACACGCATATCGTCTTCAGGCTCCACCAGGCCTCGGCCAAACAAATGCTTCCAATATCGGTTTGCAATCGATTTGGCAAAGAACGGGTTTTTTCCATCAACCATCCAATCAACTAGAAACTCGCGCGGATCTCGTATGTCAGTATCTTCTCGCAATGGACCGTCCAGTCCTGCTGGTTTAAGCGACTCACCTGTCTTTGGATGCGAAAAACGCGATTGCCCTAATGCCGCAAACACAATGGATTCATCAGGTGATTGGCCAGGCTTCGTTCGAACTTGCGAGAAAAACGCCGCCATTTGAAAATAGTCTTTCTGAGCCCATTTTTCGAAGGGATGGTGGTGGCAGCGAGCGCATTGAATGCGTTGTCCCAAAAAAAGTTGAGCTGTGTCCTCAAGTCTGCTAAAAGTATCGGACACTTGACGATACCACACCACAGGTGGATGAACATCCATTGATCCTGACGCCGCGACAATGTCGCGCACAAACTGGTCGAACGGTCGATTCGATGCGATCTGGTCTCGAATCCATCGATGGAATGCGAACGTGCCCGCTTTTTGGCCTGGAGTTTCCCTGCGATTGCGAAGGATCAACATCCATTTGTTTGCAAAGTGATCTGCATAGTCGTCGCTTTCCAACAACCGATCGATTAACCGCTCTCGTCTGTTTGCGGATTGATCGTGGCTAAAGGTATCCACTTCAACAAGCGTCGGTAGCCTCCCAGCAAGATCAAGCGTAGACCGGCGCAAAAAAGTCGGGTCATCGCAAAGGCGGGAGATCGGGATATTAAGAGAACGCAATTGTGCAATCACGGCACCATCGATAGCGTTGGTCGGCTCGGGCCATTCATTCACACCCTCAACTATCGGAACGCTAGCTCGAAAAACTGCCACCTGGCCTTGAAAACGGGCCATGACGGCCACTTCTCCTGCCAGCGACTTTATCGAAACTAAGCCTCGTTTGTCGACTTCTGCCATATCGGCGTCGTTACTCTCAAATTGAACGGCTGGTGTAACGTCTTCTACCGTCCCATCCGAGTAACTAGCGGCGACTGACACTTGCTGCTCTTGCTTGGGGAGCATTCGCCGATGTTCGGGAGTAACCGTGAGAGACACCACGCGGCGATCGTCTGGTTTGCCAGGTTTCATTCCTTGCGAAATCCACCGGCGCAAAACGCGATACTCCTGGGAATCGAGTTCAAGTCGTTGGCCACCACCGTGTGGAACGGCATTGATCGATTTAGTCAGCAACAGACTAGAGTCCGGCATGGCGGTCGAAAGCCGCCTACCACGCGATTCCTTTACTAAGTGCTCGAAATCTTCGCTCGGTTCGAATCCAAGCAGCGAAAGCTTAAAGCCGTTTTGTCCGGCTGCTTTTCCATGGCAACCGCCGCCATTGCAACCAAGCTTCGTAAAAATCGGAACGACTTGGTTTGGGAAATTCACTTCAGGATTGTCATCCCAATTGGTTACTTCCACTTGGAGCAAGGCTGAAGCAACACCCTCAAGGCTCGCCGATAAGATCGTTGAACCATTCTTCAAAGGTGCAATCTGGCCAAAGCGATCGATCGAAGCGATACCCTCCGGCTCGAAACGGTACGATGCGCTTCGTGTCAAATCAATATCGAGGCCGGTTGAATCCGTGCCCGTGATAAGATACTGATGACGAGCATCACTTCCCCGAAAAATAACTTTCGGGATCTCTTCCTTTTCCAGTTTTCCTAACACGGATGGTCCGCAATCTATGCGTATGGACCGAATGTTTTTGGGGAGCAAGTCATTAGCCGTTACATGTGATATGCAGACTAACCAAACAGTGAGCCAAACCAAATTTGCGAGAGCGAGGCTCCTGTCGAGCCGGATGGTTTTCATCGGGATGATCTCAAATCAGTTCGGTCACGGGTGCATGGTCAACCAAGAATTGCGGTCGACCGGTTGAGTCGGCAATGGTCGTATTCGTTACATCAATACCCAAGTTGTGATAAAGAGTTGCAATGACTTCTTGAACGTGAACGGGCCTCAGCGTTGCGTATTCACCTAAACGATTAGTAGCCCCAATCGCCTGCCCTGCCCGGATACCACCACCAGCCAGATAAGCGCAACTCACTTGTGACCAATGGTCCCTACCAGCGTCCTTATTGATTTTCGGAGTACGTCCAAACTCACCCCAAACTACGATGCTAACATCGTTCAGCATTCCTCGCATTTCTAAGTCTTCGATCAACGCGCTCAAGCATTGATCAAGCTTTCCACCGTGGTCGCGAACCAAATCAAAATTCTTTCCATGACTATCCCATCGACCAAAGCTTAGGCTGACAACTCGAACGCCAGCTTCGATAAGTCGTCTAGCGATCAGAAGATGATCGTTGCGCGTTGCGCAACCATCGTACTGATATTTGTAAGGTTTGCCGTCGCCGTACCTAGCGACTATATTTGGATCCTCCTTCGACAAGTCCAGCGCATCCACCAACTTGCTACTAGTGAGAACATCCAGAGCGCGCTGGCCGAACGTATCCATCCCTTCCATAACGCCCGTCGTATCGATGTCCCGTCGCAGCGTATCTAAACTTGTTAGGAGCTGCTTTCGGTTTTGAAGCCGTTCAAGAGAAACACCATTGAGCTTCATGTTCTCAATGCCAGGACCATCGGGCTTGAATGCCGAATGGGCAGCACCTAGAAATCCAGCGGCACCACAATCAGACCATTGGACATGGCTCGATCGCTCCGCCAGTCCGACGAACGGCGGA